>JAEZEM010000258.1 GCA_023417745.1 Pseudomonadota bacterium | reverse complement strand
CCGTAGCTCTGGGTCTGGGTGACGTAGTAGCCGTGGCCAATGGCCAGGGCCTGGCCCAAGAGCTTGCCCATGGTCAGGATGCCCTGGCCGCCCAAGCCCGACAACCGGATCTCGTAGCGAGCCAGCGCCTGTCCGTTGCCGTTACCGTTGCCGTTGCCGTTGCCGTTGACCGCCTTGGCCGTGGCCGCCTTGGCGGGCTTGGCCGGGGTCTTGTCCTTGGGCGCGCCGGTCATGCCGCACCTCCCTTCTTGGCGGCCAGAGCCTGCCGCATGTTCGCCCAGCGCGTTTCCAGGCCGGCCACGTCGCGGCGCACGAAGGTCCCGATGGGGAGCTTGCCCGTGCGGTCCTCAAGCTTTTCGTAGCGCTCCACCGGCAGGCAGGAGGACTTGAGCCATTTGAACATCTCCACGGCGCTTTTGAAGCCGTTGCCTCGACCGTACTGGGTAAAGCACGGGGTCAGCGCCTCGACGAGGTTGAAGCCCGGGCGCGAGATGGCCTCGGCCAACAGGGCGTCGAGTTCCTTGACGTGGTAGACCGTGCCCCGGGACACGCCGGCCGCGCCGGCCGCCCTGGTCAGCTCCACGATGTCGAAGGCGCTTTCCAGCTGCCCCTGGGGACAGGTGTGGGAATAGGCCCCTTCGGGGGTTGTGGAGGAGCACTGGCCGCCGGTCATGCCGTAGATGAAGTTGTTGAGCACCAAGGCCGTGACGCCGATGTTGCGCCGGGCGGCGTGGATCAAATGGTTGCCGCCGATGGAAAAGGCGTCGCCGTCGCCCATGACCGCGATGACGGTGAGCTTGGGGTTGGCCATCTTGATGCCGGTGGCCACGGTGAGCGCCCGGCCGTGGGTGGTGTGGACGGTGTTGAAGTCGACGTAGGCGGCGATGCGGCCGGAGCAGCCGATGCCGGCCACGATGACCACGTCGTCTTTGGGCAGGCCCAGGGCATGGACGCTGCGCACCAGCGACCCGAGCACGATGCCGTGGCCGCACCCCGGACAGAAGACCAGCGGAAACTTCTTGTTGTGCCGCAGGTACTGATGGATGAGTTGGGTTATTTCAGCCATGTCACGCGATCTCCTTGAGGATCTGGGAGGGCGTAATGATCTGCCCGTCGATGCGGTTGATCGTGCGCACGGTGGTGTAGCCTTCGTTGACCCGTTTGACCTCCCGGGAGAGCTGACCCATGTTGAGCTCGGGCACCACCGCCAGCCGGCAGTTGCGCAGCATCGGCTCCACATGGCGGCGCGGAAAGGGGTACAAGGTCTTGAGCACCAAAAGGCCGGCCCGTACCCCGGCCTCCCGGGCCTGCTTGACGGCCAGCCGGGCCGAGCGGGCCACGCAGCCGTAGGCGATGACCACCACCTCGGCGTCGGCCGTCTCGACATGCTCCACGATCTGAATGTCCTCGAAGAAGCGGTCGATCTTGCGGAACTGGCGCTCGGTGAGCGCGCGCACCTCTTCGGGGCGGCTGGTCGGGAAGCCCAGCGGATCGTGGGTCAGCCCGGTGACGTGGAAGCGGTAGCCCGAGCCGATGGGCGGCATGGGCGGCACGCCGCGCATGGTCTCCTCGTAGGGTTTGTACCATTCGGGCGGCATGGTCGGGGTCAGGCGCGAGAAGACCTCGAAGTCCCCGGGTTCGGGCAGCTCGATCTTTTCCCGGGTGTGGGCGGTGATCTCATCAAGCAGCAGGATGACCGGGCTGCGGTATTTTTCGGCGAAATTAAACGCCGCGACGGTCATCTCCACGCACTCGGGCACGTCGGTGGCCGACAGCACGATGATGGGATGGTCGCCGTGGGCTCCCCAGCGGGCCTGCTGGACGTCGCCCTGACCGGGGCTTGTGGGCAGGCCGGTACTGGCCCCGCCGCGCATGACGTTGACGAGCACGAGCGGGGTCTCGGTCATGGCGGCGTAGCCGATCTGCTCCTGCATGAGCGAAAAGCCCGGGCCGGAAGTGGCGGTCATGGCCTTGCGTCCGGCCAGGGACGCGCCGATGACCGCGCCCATGGAGGCGATTTCGTCCTCCATCTGGATGAAGGCCCCGTCGGGCACATGGGGCAGGCGCTTGGCCATGCATTCCATGATTTCCGTGGAAGGCGTGATGGGGTAGCCGGCGTAGAAGGTGCAGCCGGCGGCGAGCGCCCCTTCCACCACGGCCTCGTTGCCTAACAGAAAGGCTTCGCGGCGTTTCTTGCGGGGGGCGGTCACGGCTTGACCTCCTTGGCGGCGGGTTGTTCGGCCGGGTCTGGCGCCGTTTCCGGCGGACACGGCGTCTGGTCGGTTTCGCCTGGGATGACCAGGACGGCGAAATCCGGGCAATGCGGCTCGCAAAAACCGCAGTTGACGCAGGCTTCCTCGTTTACGACACGGGCCTTGCCGTCCTGGCCCACGGCAAAGACCTTTTTGGGGCAAAATGCGGCGCATATGCCGCAGCCCTTGCACCAGTCCGGATACACAACGACACGATTGCGTCCCATGTTCGACTCGCTTTTGCGGTGGCCGGTTACGCGGTGAAAAAGTGTCGAAATCATTGACGCGAATGGCGAAAATTGGCAACCGTCCACAGAGACTATTTTTTTGCTCGACGAAATTGAAAAATTTTCATAGGGCGGTAAAACTTTTTCGGGAGGTCGACGTTATGGTTTCAAAAGGCCGTTCGAGTTGGCTGCGGGCGATCCTCGCCCTGTGCTGCGTTCTGGCCGCAACCCTGGGGGGCGTATCCGCCGCCTGGGCCAAGGGAGGCAATCCTGTGGTCAAATTGACGACCAACAAAGGCGATATCGTCATTGAGCTGGACAAGGAAAAGGCCCCGGCCACCACGGCCAATTTTCTGAACTACGTGAAAAAGGGCCACTACGACGGCCTGATCTTTCACCGGGTCATAAACGGCTTCATGGTCCAGGGCGGCGGCATGGACAAGAACATGAAGGAAAAGGGCGCCGACGCCCCGATCCAGAACGAAGCCGACAATGGGCTGAAGAACAAGGCCTACACCGTCGCCATGGCCCGCACCGGCGATCCGCATTCGGCCACAGCCCAGTTCTTCATCAACGTGGCCGACAACGGCTTTTTGGACCACACCGGCAAGAACCCGCAGGGCTGGGGCTACGCCGTTTTCGGCAAGGTCACCTCGGGCCAGGAAGTGGTGGACGCCATCAAGGCCGTGCCGACCATGACCAAGGGCTTCCACGAGAACGTGCCGGTCGTCCCGGTGGTGATCGAGAAGGCCGAGGTGGTGAGCGAGTAACGCTCCCCCGCTTCAAGGCTTTGCAAGCCGCCCCGGACGCCGGGGCGGCTTTTTTTTGCCAAGTTTTCGGCCCGCCTGGGTCCGAGTGCTTGGGGACGTTCTCCCGAACGCGACTCATTATGGACAACAAATATCCACAAGAGACCGATAAGCGCCTGTTCGGAGATGCTCGACCCATCAAACGCAAAAAAAATGAGGCGGCCTGCAAAAACTTGTTGACGGTCCCGGGGTCTTTCCGTAGACCTCTCCTTCTCGGCGCGCCCGTAGCTCAGCTGGATAGAGTGCCGGACTACGAATCCGTAGGTCGCAGGTTCGAATCCTCCCGGGCGCACCAAATATTTCAAGGGGTTAAGCAGAAATGCTTAACCCCTTCTTCTTTTGGTCCCACGATTTTTTGGTCCCACGGTGGTCCCACTTTCTGAGGAAGTGTACGGCGGCGCGCGATTTGGCACTGATTTGCGCTTTCGTTGGCACTTGATCACGCGGCCTCACGCTTGGGGTATGGTTGGACTGACAGGCGGAG
>JAEZEM010000029.1 GCA_023417745.1 Pseudomonadota bacterium | reverse complement strand
TGCCGCTGTCGTTGTCGCTGGATTCCTCCCTGGCCGGCGTGGTCCAGGGGGTGCTGGTGCTGACCCTTTTCGCCGCCCGGCGCATCCTGCCGGCCGGACTCGGCGGAGGCCGGTCATGACGCTGGATTACGCCGCCGCCCTGCTCGGGGCCGTGCTGTTCGCCGCCGCCCCGCTCATTTTGGCCGCCCTGGGCGAAACCGTGTCCGAGCGGGCCGGGGTCATCAACCTGTCCATGGACGGCACGGTGCTTTTCGCGGCCATGGCCGCCTTTGCCGCCGCCCGGGCCACGGGCGACCCGTGGCTGGGGCTTGCCGCCGGGGCCGGCTCCGGCGCGGCCATCGCCGCCGTATTGGCCGTCTTTGGGCTTTTCCTCGGCGCGTCGGAGCTGGCCGTGGGCTTTGTGCTCACCCTTTTTTGCCGCGAGCTGGCCTATTTCATGGGCCATGCCCAGGCCCGCCAGCCCGGCCCGGATCTCGGCGCGTTGTCCATCCCGGGGCTGTCCGACCTGCCGCTTATCGGCCCGGCCGTCTTTCGCCAAAGCCCGGTGGTGCTCCTGAGCTTCGTGGCCGTGGCCGTGGTCTGGTATTTCCTCATGCGCACCCGGCCGGGGTTGGTGGTTCGGGCCGTGGGCGAGGCCCCGGCGGCCGCCGCCTCGCGCGGTTTGGCCGTCAGGCGAACCCAGTTTTGTTGCGCCCTCATCGGCGGCGCGCTGGGGGGGCTGGCCGGCGGCTTCTATTCCCTGGCCGTCAAGCCCGGCTGGGGCCATCCCCAAGGCTGCGAAGGCGCGGGCTGGATTGCCCTGGCCATCGTCATCTTCGGCGGCTGGAAGCCGGTGCGGGTGGCCCTTGGGGCGCTGTTCTTCGCCGCCATCCAGGTGTCGGGCATTGCCCTGCAGGACGTGCTGCCGGGCCTGTCCGGCACGCTGTTCCAGATCGCCCCCTTCCCGGTCATGATCCTCACCCTGCTCGTGGTCAATCTGCGGCGCTCGGCCGCTTTCCGCGAGGCGGCCAGACGCCTGCCGCTTTTGGGCCGCTTCATGCCGCGCACGGCCGGCGGCGCGCCCGGAGCCATCGTCGGCGCCCTGGACAAGGGCTTCTAGCTTTTTCCCTGCCTTTTTCCCCGGCCGGGCCGACAGGCGGACAGGCCGGGCGGCCCGTGAAAACACGCCATTCCCGGGCGTCGCGGTTGCCAGCACCGGCCATTTGCGGTAACGCAAACGCCGAGTCGCCGCCAAAGCGGCAAATCCTCTGCCCAATGGATGCAACCGCCATGAGAAAACGCCCGCTGACGCCGCATCTGTACTACCGGATGCCCTGGAACCTGGCCGACAACGCCATCACCTGGCTTGAGCCGACCACCAAGTGCAACCTGTACTGCGAAGGCTGCTACCGCGAAAACGATCCCTTCGGCCACAAGCCGCTGGCCGACGTCATCCGCGATCTGGAGCAGGTCAAAAAGATGCGTCGCACCGACGGCATCTCCATTGCCGGCGGCGAGCCGCTCATTTACCCCGACATCGTGCCCCTGGTGCGTTACGTCGCGGCCCAGGGCTGGAAGCCCATCATCAATTCCAACGGCCAGGCGCTGACCCCGGAACTGGTGCGCGAACTGACCGCCGCCGGCGTGGTCGGGTTCACCATGCACGTGGACTCCCACCAAGTCCGCCCCGGCTGGAAGGGCGCTTCGGAAAAAGACTTGTGCGCGCTGCGCCTGAAACTCGCCGAGATGATCCACGAGCACAGCGGCGGCACGGTGTCGTGTTCGTTTAACGCCACCATCTACCGCGATACGCTCTCCGACATCCCCATGCTCACCCGCTGGGCCCACGAGCACATCGACCTGGTCCAGACCATGGTCTACATTCTCTTCCGCTCGGCCAGAAAGCGCGGCGATTTCGACGTGTTCGCCAACGGCAAGCCCGTGGACGTCGGCAGCCTCGTCTACCAGCTCGACCATCAGGAAAACCACGAGGATCTCGACTCCCAGGAGATCGCCGACGCCATCCGGCTGGCCTATCCGGACCATGAGCCCTGCGCCTATCTCAACGGCACCGAAGACCCGCGCACCATGAAGTGGTTGTTGACCCTTCGCGCCGGCTCCAAGGACGAAATCTTCGGCTACCTCGACGCCAAGTTCGCCGAGTGGATGCAGGCCTTCCACCACGTGCTGTTCGGCACCTATCTGGCCTACACTCGGCCCTGCTGGACGGCCTGGCTGCAAAAGCTCATTTTCCTGACCCCCTTCAACAAGAGCCTGCGCAAGATTTTCGGCCGGCTGCTGCTCAAGCCCAAACAGTGGACCAAGCCCATCCACATCCAGTCCATCATGGTCATCCAGCCCTGCGACCTCTTTGACGACGGCCGCCAGAACATGTGCGACGGCTGCCCCGACGCCATCTACTACAAGGACAAGCTGGTCTGGAGCTGCCGGGTGGACGAGCTGGAAAAGTTCGGCGCATTCATTCAGTGCGCCCCGCGCGGCTGCTGCGGCGGTGGGGCCAAGGCGGCCCCGGCTCCCGCGCCCCAGGCGGCGGCTGAGCCGGCTGTCGCACCCGTGACGGCTCCCGAACCCGCGCCGCAGCCGGTGAAGGAACCTGAACCGACCCCGGCGCCCCAGCCTGAACCGGCCCCGGCTCAGGCGTCGGCCCCGGCGCCGACTCCCGAACCGGCCCCGGAACCCGAACCCGTGGCCCAGCCCGAGCCGCAGCCGGAGCCAGCTCCCGCGCCCGCACCGGAGCCGACGCCTGAGCCGCAGCCCGAGCCGACTCCCGAGCCTGCGCCAGAACCCACGCCCGAACCCACGCCCGAGCCTGCGCCCGAGCCGCAGCCGGCCCCCGAGGCTGCCCCGCAGCCCGTGCCGGCCCCCCGCATCGAGACCGCTCCGGCCACCAAGGGCATCAGCGCTCCCGTGGTGAAGGTGGACCTGCCGCCGGCCGTGGCCGCGCCCGAACCGAAAAAAGCGTCCGAACCCACGCCAGCCCCGGCTGCGCCCGAACCGGCCAAGGCCGCCAAGCCGGCTCCGGTCGCCGAAGCCAAGCCGGCCAAGGCCGCCAAAGTCGCCAAGCCCGCCGCCGAAAAGCCGGCCAAAAAGACCGGCAAGGCCGCCAAGAAAAAGACCAAAGGCCGCTAGTCGTACCGCCTGAACTTCCCTTCCGGCCGCCCCGGGCGGCCGGAAGGGGGAACACCCGATGCCCCCCAAATCCTCCGAGTCAAGCAAAGCGTCCAAGCCGTCCTACGGCATCCTCTCCAAATTTCTCCAGCTCGCCGGCGCGCAGTGGATACACGACGGCCTGCACACCTTTTTCCTGATCTACCTCGCCCGGCTGTCGTCCAGCGACTACGGCGAATTCATGGTCGCTTTCGGCCTGGCCTCCATCATTCTCTTTCTGGGCGAATTCGGCCTGAACCAGCCGCTGGTGTCGTCGCTATGCAAGAAGTTCAGCCACAAGGGCGACATCCTGGCCCAGTACACGCTGCTCAAGGGCGCGCTCCTGGTGGCCGGGTGGCTGGGCGTGGCCGTCTTCATCCAGTGGCAGGGCTATACGCCGGGACTGAAAAACCTCGTGCTGGTCATCTCGGCCGGCGTGGGCCTGGAAGCCATCGCCAGCTCGTTTTTCGTGGCCATAAGGGTGGAGGGCAGGCAGGACATCGAGGGCCGCATCCGGGTGGTGTCCGGCATCCTGGGTTACGGCTACGCCATCGCGCTGCTGTCCCTTGGGGCCGCGCCGCATTGGATCGCGCTTTTCAAGCTCATCGAGAACGTCGTCAACCTCATCGGCGGCGTCTGGATGGCGCTCAAATTCACCAATTTCGACGGCCTGTCGCTGAAGCGCAAGTCGCTGGCCCGCACCTGGGCCACGGCCAAAAACGGCACGGTCTTCGTGCTCATGGCCCTGGCCGCCATCCTCTACAACAAGGCCAACCTCTACTTCCTGCAAAACCAGGCCGGCCCCACCAAGGTGGCCCAGTACAGCGTCACCTGGGAGCTGGTGGACGGCATCTCCATCCTGGTGTCCAACCTGCTGCTGCGCAGCATCCTCTACCCGCTGTTCGTGCGGCTGTGGAAAAGCAATAGAAGCGAATTCACCCGCCTAGCCAACAACTCCGTGCGCTGGCTCATCGGCGCGTCCATTCCCATCATGTTCGTGCTGTTTATCGAGTCCGACCGGCTCATCGGACTCATCTACGGCGGGGCCTACAACGACGCCATGTGGATGCAGAAATGGCTCGTCGGCACCATCATCTGCGGCTTCATCCACAACCTCGCCGCCTATCTCATGATGAGCCAGGGCAAGCAACGGCTGCTGCTTTTCGTCTACATCGGGGGACTGGCCTTAAACCTCGCCCTGTGCGCCACGCTCATTCCCATGGACCCGCTGCTCGGCACGTGCCTGTCCATGCTCATCACCAAGGCGGCCGTGGCCGTGACCACCACCACCTACTGCCAGCTCACCATGCGCATCATCGACCTCAAGTCCATGTGGCGCATCGCCGCCGCCTGCCTGGCCGGCGCGGCGCTCTACTTCGCCACCTACCGGCTGGGCATCCGCGAGATCCCGGAGATCCTGGCCCTGGTGCCCTTCGGCTTCCTGGTCCTGCAATGGCGCAAGGAACTGCGAGCCCAAAAGGCCCAGGTCGGCATGGTCTAATACCTATTATAAAACATAACGACAGTTATGTTTTATAAATATACAATTATATCCATGCTTCATTTACCATGTACTTTCGTTTTGGAAATAAAATTGGAATACGCGGCCGGGGGGCGTCGCCCCGCCCGAGCCCGCCAGACGTGAGGCAAAGACGGGCGCTCAGGCCCGGCCCTGAAGCTCTCCCATGACATGACGGTTCTGCTTGTACCAGAGGTCGACATAGAGCGGACAGGTCCGCAGCAGTTCATCATGCGGGGCGTTGCCGATGATCTGGCCCTTCTCCATCACGATGATCGAATGGCACATGGTCAGCATGGACAGACGATGGCTCACGATGAGCATGGTCCGGCCATGGGCGATGGCCGTGAGGTTGGCCTGGATGATCGCCTCGGACTCGGCGTCCAGGGCGCTGGTGGCTTCGTCCAGGATGAGGATGGAAGGCTGGGTCAAAAGCGTCCGAGCGATGGACACCCGTTGGCGTTGGCCGCCGGAGAGGTTGGAACCGCCCTCGAACAGCGGCGTGTCGTAGCCGTTGGGCATGTTCTGAATGAATTCGTCAGCCCCGGCCATGCGCGCGGCGAAAACGATTTCCTCAAAGGTGGCCGAGGGCTTGGTGATGGCGATGTTCTCCCGAATGGTGCCCTCGAACAGGAAACTCTCCTGGAGCACCACGCCGATGGAGCGGCGCATATGGGCGAGATCGAAGTCCCGCATGTCCGTGCCGTCAAAGGTGATGCGCCCCTGCTGCAGGGGATAAAGCCCCTGGATAAGCCGGGTCAGGGTCGATTTGCCTGAACCGGAACGGCCAACGACGCCAATAATGGAGCCGGCCGGGAAGTACAGAGAGATGTCGGAAAGGGCCGGCGGCGCGCTGGCCGCGTAACGGAAGGTCACGCGTTCGATGCCGATGGAACCCGCGATGGGCGACGTGAGTCCCCTGACGTTGTGGGACTGCTCGGTGGGGCGATTGAGAATGAGGCCGAGTATGCCCACCGACACGGCGACTTCCTGGTATTCGTGGAGCAGGGAAACGATCTTGCACATTGGCGCGGTGATCAGGTTGCTGAGCATGACGAAAGCGACGAGACCGCCGGGGGTCATCTCCTGGTCAATGGCCAAATAGCAGCCGTACCAGATGAGCAGGACGCGAAGCAGGGCCTGAAGAAATTCACTGAAGCCCCGGACCTTCAGGGAGAGCTTGCGGATATGAAAGTTCCGCGAAATGGTCTGGGCCGCGTCGGCCTCGATGCGTCTGAAACGGGTCGGTTCGAGAGCCAGGGCCTTGATGGTGGCCATGCCGCGCAGGGTTTCAACCATGTAGCGATTTTTCACGGATTCGGCGTGCTGCAACTGGTGCATCGCGTAACGAAAACTCTTCATGGTCACGAACATGATCAGGGTAACAAGGGAGGTCATGGCCAGAACGATGAAGGTCATTTTCCAAGAATAGAAGAACAACACGGGCAGCACCACGACAATGGTGCTGAGATCGAACAGCGTCGTCAAAAGCGAGCCGGTCATGAATTCCCGAATACGTTCTTTTTGAAACATGTACCGGGTAATAAGACCAATGGGCGTGAAATCAAAAAAATCGATGGGTAGCCGCAGGATATGGCTAAAGATGGTCTTGTCGAGACGAAGATCTATCTTGCTGGTGGCGAAAAGGATGATGAAGTCTTTCAGATACTGCAGCACCCGGTCGAAAACCGTCACCGCGATCATGGATATGGACAAAACAAGCAGCGTTGAAAGGGCTCGATGGCCGACGGCCTTGTCGAAAGCCAGCTGAAGATAGATAGGAAATGCAATAGACAGGATATTGACAAAAATCGTGGCCAAAGCCACGTCACGGAATAGGGATTTGTGTCGAGCGATTTCAGGAATGAACCAGTCAAGTCCGAACGGTTTACGGGTATCCTTGGTGGTGTAGATCTTCTTAAACAGGATAGCGTCGCCATCCCATTGGGCTTCCATGGTCGCCTGATCCAGGAACTGAAATTCCAGTGTCCCAAGGCTCGGATCGACGACCGCGATGTCCCCGTCCCGATATTCGCCGCGAACGCCGGAAACAATGAGATGCTTGCCGGAACGCAATCGGACGATGAGCGGAAAAACGTTGCCGAGAAAAAAAAGTTTCTTCCAACCCAGTGTGGCTTGACGCGTCTTGAAGCCGTTATCCTTGCCCATGCGCAGCAACTGCTTCATGGAAAGCGCGTCGTCGTGAATCCCGTAATGGTGGGAGAGGCTGTCCATGGTCAAGTCGATGCCGTAATGCCTCGCCAACAGCAGAAAGCACATCACACCCGTATTGTGTTTGAACGTCTCGCTGGTCATGAAAATGGACACCTCATGTTCGCCTGCCGGCGAGTCCGCGCGGCTCGACCTCGGTCCGGGGAAACGCTTGCAAAATAACGGGTTCGCTTCTAAAAAGAAATTATCCCGGGATGGGCATGCCTTGAAGCTGCCCTGCGAAGGAGCGGCTATGCTTGATGAACAATTAAAAGGCCCCTTGAATCTGCAATACAAGCCGGAACAGCAGACGGAAACCGTGTCCGCCGGGTCTTCCGAGCAGCCCAGACCTGAAGTCGGCCCCTCAAGCCTTATCGGCCGCCGGGGCGACAACATGACGCTCCATACCCAGGGCGCCTACAAGCATGGTTACTCGAACCTGCTCTGGGGCTGGGCCTGGAAAGACCTTGCGGCCGCGTTTCTTGGCCTGCTGCGCATCTTCACGCCATCCAAACGCGGCTAACCCCTCAGAAAGCCGTCGCCCGAGAGACGATGCTTCCTAGGACAAGCAGGCCCCAAGCAACACCCCGGCAAAAAAAGCAAGCAAGACCTTACGCCCGACGCGCCAAATCAGGCGACTCGGCTCCAAACCGCTCATCCCCAACGTTCGCTCCAACGTATCGCTAAAGCGCCGCCAGGGCAATCGCCAGACCGTTGCTTGCCGGGAACCAACGCCCGCCAATCGCAGGGCTTGGCGTTTCTTGCGGATCGGCGTCCGTTCCAGGCGAGTCTATTTGCCCGGCAAGTTCGTGACAAACAGACTCAGCGATCCGTCTTCATCACGAAAGACATTGCCCGTGAGCGTCACGGACTGGCCCTTGTACTTCTTGTGAAAGGCTTCTTCCTGCTCCAGGCTCACTTCTTCCGGCGTCAGCACCATGTAGCTGGTTCCATCCTCAGTGGTGACGAGCAGGCCGTCGGTATAGTCGTCCTCGACGATGCCCGTTATCGTGACGCCGGTCTTGAGTGGTTTGCCGTCGTCATCGGCCTTGGCCGCGCCGGCCGGATCGGCGGCCAAGAGCGTCAGACAGAGCAACAGCACAACGGTCACAAATCCGGTGAAGCAATGGGACTGTTTCATGAAATCTCCGCGCGTCCATATCGTGCGCCAGGCGGCTCGGGCCGACGCGCCATGCCCTCGCGCACTGCATGTATACCGGAACGTTCGGCCCGGCAATCGTCCCGAGGCCCCTGGAATGCCTTGCCATAATTCTTTTTTATGCAGTATGTCGGGACATGGCCCAAGATGACGAAACCCTGGCCGGGATGCTGCGTCGAAACGCCGCCGAACGCGGCGGCGCGCCGGCCATCCTGGCCGGCGACATGGCTGTTTCCCACGAGACCCTGGCCGAAGCCGCCCTGCGCCTGGCCGGCGGACTGGCCGGCCTGGGCCTGGCCCCGGGCCAGCGTCTGGCCGTCTATGCCCGCAAAACGCCCCAGGCCGTCACCGCCTTCCTGGCCGCCGCCGCCGCCGGAGGCGTTTTCTTTCCCCTGGACCCCAACCAGCCGCCCGGCGTGACCCGGGCCATCCTCGACCGGCTGGCCCCGGCGGTCCTGGTCGTGGCCGCCGAATACCTGCCGACCCTGGCCGTCCTCTACCCTGAGGGCCTGCCCGTGCCGACGGTCGTCTGCGACGGGACGGCCCCGGCCGGCAAGCCGGCCCTGGCCGAGCTGGCCGCCGGCCCCATGCCGACCGCTCTGCCCCGGGTCGGACCGGACGATCCGGTCTATTTGAACTTCACCTCCGGCACCACCGGCGCGCCCAAGGGCGCGGTGACGACCCTTGGCAACCTCCTGGCCAACACCCAGGCGGCCATAGACGCCTTCGCCCTGACCCCGGACGACGTGCATCTGTGCATGATGCCGGTCTTTGTCCACCCCCACGAAACCCTGCTGCGCCCCCTGGCCCTGGGCGGGACCATGGTCCTTTGCGACCGGATCGCGTCCCGGGCCGTGGCCGAGACATGCTCCCGCCACAAGGTCACGGCGCTCATGGCCGTGGCCGCCATCTACGAAACCCTGCTGCGCCTGCCGGCCGGGGCGGACAATCCGCTAACAACCGTGCGCCTGGCCGAATCCGGCGGCATGCACGTGCCCTCGGCCCTGGCCGCCGGCCTGCGGGAGCGTTTTGGCACGTCCATCTTGCCGGTCTGGGGCAGCACCGAGACCACGGGCGTAGCCCTGGCCAACCGGCCGGGCGACGCCTACGCCCCGTGCTGCCTGGGCCGACCCGTGCCCGGCTACGACGTGGCCGTCAGCCGCGACGACGGCACGCCCTGCGCTCCCGGCGAACCCGGCGAACTGGTGATTTCGGGACCGGGCGTGTGCCCGGGCTATTTCGGCGAGGAGCCGCGACCGGAATTTCGCCTCTACGGCGGGCGCTTTCGCAGCGGCGACGAGGTCTTCCACGACGGGGACGGGCGCTTTTTCTTCGCCGGCCGCCAGTCCATGCTGCTCAAGGTGGGAGGCATGAAGGTCTTTCCGGTGGAAATCGAGGAAGCCTTGCGCCAGCACCCCGGCGTGGCCGAGGCCGTGGTCATTCCGGTGGCCGACGCCCTGCGCGGCGAGGCGGCCAGGGCCGTGGTCGCCCCGAAAAGCGGCGTGGTTCTGAGGCCTGGCGAGCTGCGCCGCTTCCTGTCCGGCCGGCTCCATCGCTTGAAAATGCCGCGGGTCATCGAAATCCGCGACGCCCTTCCCCGCACGCCAGGGGGCAAGATCGCCTGGCGCGCCCTGGTGTCGGACGCCTCCTGACCATGGCGCTTGCGGCTCGCCCTTCTCGGACACAATTGCCGCCTTCGCGGCCAAAGGACATCACGCCATGCGCGTCGCCCTGATATCCCCCTATCCCGACATCACCGCCTACGGCCTGCGCTCCATCGCCGCCTATCTCAAGGTCCGGGGCCTGGCCGTGCGCCTGATCATTCTGCCCGATCCCCTGGGCGACGCCCTGCTCGACGCTCCGGCCCGCTACCCCGAGCCGGTCATGGCCGATATGGTCCGGCTGTGCGCCGACTGTTCCCTGGTCGGGGTGTCGCTCATGACCAACTATGTGGACAACGCCGCCCAGATCACCCGGGCGCTTGCGGCCGCCGGCGGCCCCCCCGTGGTCTGGGGCGGGGTGCATCCGACCATCCGGCCCGAGGAGTGCCTGGCCGCCGCCGATTACGTGTGCGTGGGCGACGGCGAGGAGGCCCTGGCCGATCTGGCCGAGGCCCTGGCCGGGGGCAACGACGCCACGGCCATCCCCAACATCTGGACCCGGCGCGCCGACGGCTCCCTGGCCAACAATCCGGTGCGCCCGCTGACCCAGGACCTCGACAGCCTGCCGCCGCCGGACTGGTCCCACGACGACCACCACATCTGGGACCCCGAGCATCCCCAGGACGGCATCGTGCCCCTGACCCCGGCCATGACCGAGGCGTTTCTGGCCCGAGGCACGGTGTCGCGGCTGCTGGGCCGGGTCGGCTACCAGACCATGACCGGCCGGGGCTGCCCGCATCGCTGCGCCTACTGCGTCAACGACGCGGTCAAGGCCCTGTACGGGGCCAAGGGCTATCTGCGCTGGCGCAGTACGCAGCACGTC
>JAEZEM010000144.1 GCA_023417745.1 Pseudomonadota bacterium | reverse complement strand
CCTCAGGCCCCCGGCCGCCGGAGGCATCTTTTTCTCTTTTCTCTTTTCTCCTTTATCCCGGCGTACTCGCGGCCTCAGGCGGCGGCAGTAGGCCGCTCTTGACCGCTTCGCCGCCTTTGCCGAGCATGTCGGCGTCGGCCAGGATCATGATGAGCCGCTTGAACATGGCCCGGTCGAAGGTTTCCTTGCGGGCTTCCATCTTGCGCAGGGCCTCGAAGGGCGGATAGGCCGGCCGCCAGACGCAGGCCCGGGTCAGGGCGTCGTAGGTGTTGCACACGGTTAGCGCCTTGACGAAAAACGGGATGCCGGCCGCGGGCAGGCTGGCCGGGAAGCCTTTGCCGTCTTCCTGTTCGTGGTGGAACAGGATGCAGTGCAGCGTTTCCGTGGGCAGGGGCAGGCCCACCAGCAGGCCCACGCCCATGGCCGGGTGGGACTTGAACAGCGCCTCTTCCTCGGGCGTCCAGGCGTCTGGCCGGCGATCCATAAGCCCCGCCGGCAGGCCGGTCTTGCCGATGTCGTGGAGCAGCGCCCCGACGCCGACCTTGACCAGCAGTTCCTCGGTCATGCCCTTGTGGTCCATGAGCATGATGGAGGTGAGCACCATGGAGGCCAGGCCGTGCTGGTAGTCCTGGTAGCCCTTGCTTATCAGCGGAGCGAGGTTCTGCATGGCCCCGGGGCTTTGCAGGAAGCCGATGGACTGGCGCACGAGCTTGCCCACCTGGTCGAACCGGGCGCGGCTGATGGAGTGGGGCAGCTTTTCTTCCAGCACGCCGCGCACCTGCTGGCTGGCGCTGGCATGCCAGGCCTCGGCCCGGTCGGCCACGGGAATGGATTCGTCGAGGAGCAGTTCGCCCAGGTTGTCGCGCAGATAGTTTTCGTAGTGGCGCAGTTCGCCCCGGTGAACATAGACGGTTTCGATGTTGCTGGCCCGCAGCCGGCGCAATTGCTCCTGGGTGAAGGCCCCGCCCCGGGTGGCGAAGAGCACGAGTCCCTGGCCCTTGCGGACGTAGAGGGAGAATTTGCCCGTGCCCCAGGGGCGCAGGTAGGCGGTCTTGATGGGCGCGTAGGACTTGAGTTCCTGGGCCGGGATGGCCTCGTCGCCCGGGGGCGCTGGCGCGGCCGGGGCGGATTTGCCGGTCATGGCTGGCCGCCTTCGCCGTCGGCGGGTTCCTGCAGGGGCAGACGCATTTCCACTACCTCGTCGTCATAGTTGCGTACCACGGAAAAACCGAGCTTTTCGGCCAACCCCTGCATCCCGCCGTTTTCCATGAGCGCCTGGCCGGTCAGTTCCTTGGTGCCCCGGGTGCGGCAGTAGCGGATGATCTTTTCCATGAGGGTGCGGCCAAGGCCGGCCCCTTTCTGGTCCGAGCGCACGATGACGGCGAATTCCGCCGTGGCGTTGTCGGGCCGGGTGGAGGCGCGCACCACGCCCAGCGTCTCGGGCTTGCCGTCGTGGCCCGGGACGCTGGCGATAAAGGCCATTTCGCGCTCGTAGTCGATCTGGGTGAGCTTGGCCATTTCGGCGTGGGACAGCGTGGTCACCACGCCGAAGAAGCGGTAGCGCAGGTCTTCGGGAGACAGATGCTTGAAAAATTCGAAGTGGGCCGGCTCGTCTTCGGGCCGGATGGGGCGCAGGAGCACCTCGCGGCCGTTTCGCAGGATCGCCTTCTCTTCCAGCTCGCGCGGATAGGGTCGGATGGCCAGGCGGTGGGGATTGGGGTTTTCCTCGGGCGAGAGCCGGATGGCCGCGCCGATGACCGTGACGCCGTCCGGGTGGGCCAGGACGGGGTTGAGGTCCACGGCGGCCACCCGTTCGAGATCGGCCACGCACTGGGAGATCTGGTTGAGGGTCAGGTAGAGCGCGCCGAGGTCCGCCTGCGGCTGGCCGCCGACGCCGGCCAGGGCGGCCGAGACCCGGGTGCGGCCGACCAGGTCCTTGGCCAGGGACATGTTCAGCGGCGTGAGCGCTACGGCCTTGTCCCGGGTGACCCGGGCGGCCAGCCCGCCCTGGCCGAAGACGACGTAGGGGCCAAAGATCGGATCGACCCGGGCCTGGATGGTGACTTCGTGGGCGGCCAGCCGCCGGCCCATCTCCTGGATGACGTAACCTTCGATGCGGGCGGCCGGCACATGCTCCAGGGCGCGGCGACGGGCGGCCAGGGCCGCCTCGCGCACGGCCTCGGGGCCGGTGACGTCGAGCACGATGCCGCCGACGTCAAAGGGCTTGGGGATGTCCGGCGACACGATCTTGACGGCCACGGGATAGCCCAGCGCGTCGGCGGCGGCCACGGCGTCGTCGATGTCCTCGGTGAGCTGGGAGGCTACGGCCCGCACGCCGTAATAGCCGAGCACTTCCTTGGCCTCGGGGTCGGTGAGCATGAGCCGGCCTTCGGCAAAGGCGCGCTCCACCACGGCTCGGGCCGCCTCGGGGTCCGGGGCGAAGGCTTCCGGGAGGCTGGCCGGCATCTCCATGAGGAGTTCCTGGTTTTTGCGGTAGCGGGCCAGCTGCACAAAGGCCGTCACGGCCTGGTCCGGCGTGGCGTAGGCGGGCACTCCGGCGTTGTTTAAGATTTTGAGCGCGTCGCCGCCGGCCGGATCGTAGCCCATGAAGCAGGCCAGCACCGTGCGGCTGGTCTTGGCCGCCACCTCGGCCACGGCCTTGGCCGTCGCCTCGGGCGACACCCCGGGAAAGGGCACATGCACGACCAGCACGGCGTTGCCGCCGGGAATGCGCAACAGCGCCCGCAGGGCCTCGGCATAGAGGCTCGGCGCGGCGTCCACGCCCATGTCCACCACGCCCTTGCGCGACCAGTTGGGACCCAGAAGCGGCGAGAGCGCGGCGTCGGCCTCGGCGTCGAAGGGGGCGAGGCGCCCGCCGCCGTCCAGGAGCGCGTCAGCGGCCATGACCCCGACCGAGCCGCCGTTGGTGAGGATGGAAAGATGGTCGCCGGAAAGCGGTCTGGCCCGGGCCAGGGTCTCGGCGGCGTCAAAAAGCGTGTCGATTTCGCCCACCCGCAACATGCCGGCCCGGCGGAAGGCTTCGTCGTAGACCTCGTCGCGGCCTTCGTCCGGCCCTGGCGGGAAAAGCGTCCACAGCTTGCGCCCGGGTTTGACGACCAGAAGCGGCTTGTTGCGGGCGGCGGCCCGGGAAGCGCTCATAAACGACCGGGCGTCGGTGACGGACTCGACGTACAGGAGAATGGAGCGCGTGTTGGGGTCCCCCGCCATGTAGTCGAGGATGTCGGCGTACTTGAGGTCCACTCGGTCGCCCAACGACAGGACATGGGAAAAGCCCACGCCCTTGGTGTGGGCCCAGTCGAGGACGGCGGTGAAAAGCGAGGCGGACTGGGAAATAAAGGCCATGCGCCCGGGCCGGGCGTCGCGGTTGGCCAGGGAGCAATTGAGCCCGATGCCGGGTACTAAAAGGCCCATGCCCGACGGCCCGAGGATGCGGATGCCCGACGGCGCGGCCGCCTCGATCATGCGCTGCTGCAGTTCGCGCTTGGCGGCCGGTTCGAGCTTGGCGTAGCCGGGCGGCAGGGCTACGGCCGCGCCCACGCCGCGCCGGCCGAGTTCGCGCAGGGTCTCGGGCACGGACTCCGGTCCGGTGCAGATGACGGCCAGATCCGGGGTCAGCGGCAAGGTGTCGACGGAGCGGTAGCAGGTCACGCCGTCGATCTCGGCCAGGTCCGGGGCAACGGGCATGACCGGGCCGAGAAACTTGCCGCCAAGCAGGTTTCGCATCACCACCGCGCCCACATGGGCGGGGTCGGCCGATGCGCCGACCACGGCCACGGAGTTGGGACGAAACAAGGCGTCCAGGCTTCGGGCGCTCAATGCGGCGGTCTCCCTGTTGGCGGTTACGGTTTGGACGAGGATAGAAGTCTCTGGCGGTCAAGGCAAGGGGTTTTGCCGAATCGCTGGGCCTCGCAGCCCTTCCAGGGGCTTGTATTGACAGGAAGTACGGCCGGGGGCAGAGTCCAAAGCATCGGCAAAGGCCGTCTGGGAGGACGTCATGGAAGCCACGACCAGCCTTGTCACGGACAACGAGTTTTTTTCCGCCGAACGCCGCGACCGTGTTCTTGTCGTGCGCGGCAAGCCGCACTTCACCCGCCACGCCGGGGATCTCAAAAAGATCGATGCCTTTTTCGACCACCTGGAAATCATCGCCCGCACCGACGAGGTCGGGGTGGTGGCCTTTATCGGGTCGCCGGAAAAATCCGGGGCCGACGACACCCTGGAATTCTTCGAAGCCCTGCTCGGCTCGCGTCGGGAAGACTATCTGCTCCAGCGCCTGCTCAACCTCGTCAACAACTACGCCCTGACCATGGCGGGCCTCAACAAGCTCACGATAAACGCCGACTGCGGCCGTATCTCGCTTTTCCACCTGAGCATGTCCCTGGCCTGCGACTACCGCATCGTGGCCGAAGGCGCGGTGTTCGAAAACGCCTTCGTGGAACTGGGAACCCTGCCCAAGGGCGGCTGCGGCTATTTCCTGTCGCGGCTTCTTGGCGGCGGCAAGGCGGCCGAGGTGCTCACCTGGCCCCGGTTCTCGGCCGAGGAGGCCCTGACGCTGGGCATCGTGGACCGCATCGTGCCCCGGGACAAGCTTGAGCAAACGACCCTGGACATGGCCGACAACTACCAGGAAGAACAGGTGGCGGCCATGCTGGCCGTGCGCCGGCTGCTCAAAAGCGACGTCAACGAACTGCGCCGCTCCCTGGAGACCGAAGACATGCTGCTCCTCAATCGCGTCAATTCTCCGGCCTTCCGCAAAGTCCTCGAAGCCCGCGCCGCCGCGCGTGGGCGGTAGGGAGAAAGAGCGGCGAAGAGGGGAGAAGAGGCCTCCGGCGGCCGGGAGGGGCTAAGCCCCTCCCGGACCCTCCTTGAAAGGGGGGGGGAAGGGGCTGGTGGCGAGGTTTTGGGGCGCATGTCGGCTGGCGTCGAGGATGCGTTTTCGTGTCAGTGAAGGGAAAAAGGCCCGGTCGGCTGTCCGCGTGGACGGTCGGCCGGGCTGTCCGCGTTTAGGCGTCCTGCGGCGCGCGAAGCGTCACCGTGACCACGGTGCGGCCGGGAACGGTCGTGTCCGCGACGACGTCGCCGCCAAAGGCTCGGGCAATGGTGTGCCCTGAAGCCCCGGCCGGGCGCAAGGCAAGGAACGGGCGCGGCGGCGCGTATCGCATCCGCGAAAAGCGCATGCGGATTTTCGTGAAAAACGAACTAAACCCATCAATCCCCTTAAAAAACTATCGTATTGTTAAGGGGCGCGACGGCTAAAAGTAGCGCATGCTCACTTTCTTGAGTTCCTTGAGGCTGAAAAGCATGGCGTAGTCGTCCAGGCCCGTTGCGGCCGAGACGGCGGCCACCACGGCCTGGCAGTCCTCGGGGGAGCGGCCGTGGATCATGGTGTAGAGGTTATACGGCCAGTCCAGGCAGGTCACGCGGTGGTAGCAGTGGCTGATTTCCTGCCGCTCGGCCATGATCGCCCCCACCCGGTCCACGTCCTCCTCGGGCACGAACCAGGCCACCATGACGTTGGCCCCGTAGCCGGCCTTCTGATGCTTGAGGGTGGCCCCAAAACGGCGGATTTCGCCGGTGTCGACCATGCGCGAGAGCAGGTCTATGACGTGCTCCTCGGTGGTCCCCACGGCGGCGGCGATGTCGGCGTAGGGCGTGGCCGTGTCGGGCAGGTTGTCCTGCACGCGTTTTAAGATTTCACGGTCGAGGTCGGTCAATTCGGTGATGCCCGATGCGTGGGCCATGGCGACTCCTTGGGGACTGGCGGGTCTGGAAAGCCTTTGTCCTTAGCGGCTTTGTGTGCTAGAGGCAACCGTGGCGGACAATACGCCAAACGGACCGCCGGCAGCGGCGGGGCAGCGGCGGCCCAAGCCCGCCCGGAGGGAACCACATGAAGATCGCGGTGATAGGCGGCGGCAGCTGGGGCACGACCCTGGCCGACCTGGCGGCGAAAAAAGGCCTGGACGCCCGTTTGTGGGTGCGCGAACAGGCGGTCATGACTGAGATCCGCTCCACTCGGGAAAATTCCTGGTACCTGCCCGGCCGCAAACTTTCGGACCAGCTTGAGGTCAGCACCGATCCGGCGGCCGTGGCCGAGGGCGTGGCCCACTTCGTTTTCGCCGTCCCCTGCCAGTTCATCCGGGCCGCCTACCAGCGGTTCATCAAATATCTGCCCAAAAACTCGGTGATCATCTGCGCCAGCAAGGGCATCGAACTCGACACGCTCATGACCATGTCCCAGGTCTGCCAGGACGCTCTGGCCTCCATCAAGCCGCGTTTCGCCATGCTCTCCGGCCCGTCTTTTGCCTATGAGGTCATCCGCGAGATGCCCACCGCCGTGACCCTGGCCTGCAAGGACAAAAAAGCCGCCAAGGACGTGCAGGAAGCCCTGTCCACGCCGTATTTCCGCATCTACACCACCGCCGACGTGCGCGGGGTGGAGCTTGGCGGGGCGATCAAAAACATCGTGGCCATCGCCGCCGGCGTGGCCGACGGCCTGGGCTTCGGCGGCGACGCCCGGGCGGCGCTGATTACCCGGGGCCTGCACGAGATGAGCCGGCTGGGAAAGGCCATGGGCGGCGACCGCCAGACCTTCATGGGACTGTCCGGCATGGGCGATCTGGTGCTGACCTGCACCGGCGACCTGTCGCGCAACCGGCAGGTGGGCCTGCGCCTGGCCAAGGGCCAAAAGCTCCTGGACATCCTGGCCGACATGAAAATGGTGGCCGAAGGCGTGAAGACCGCCGAGGCCGTCCACGCCCTGGGCCAGAAGCTCGACGTGGAAATGCCCATCACCGAACAGGTCTACGCCATCCTCTACAAGGACAAGGACCCGTCGGCGGCCGTCTACGAACTGATGACCCGCGACCTCAAGGACGAATAGTCCCGGTCCGCGAAGTCCCTTCCGTCCGCTCCGGCCGGACGCTCCGGCGTCCGGCCGTCACTCGCCCCTGGAAGACGCCGGGGTTCCCGCGTCCTCCAGACAGGCCAGCTCCTTGCCGTCAAAATCAAAGACTCGTAGCGCCAGCCCCGGCTCCGGGCCGGCGAAACGCCGCATGTGCCGTAGCGCCTCCCGGGACAGGACCGCGACCAGGGCCGCCTTGGCTCCGGGCGAGGGCGCTTCCTCCAGGGCCTGCCTGGCGGTGTTGGCCCGGCCCGCCTGTACGGCCGCGTCCTCGGGCCAGCCCGCCTCCGAACACCAGCCGGCCAAGGCGGAAAAATCCGTGTCCCCGCGCCAGGCGTGGGTGTTCTCCAGCCCCTGGGCCATCTTGACCAGCTTGCCGCCAAAGGCCGCCCAGACGATGCGGCCAAAGCGCCGTGCGGCGGCTTCCTGCAAGGCGTGGGCGAAAAAATCCGCCGCCTGAATGAGCGCCGTGGCCGGCAGGGCCGGTTCGGCCGCCGCCAGCAAGGCCTCGCTGCGTCGGCCCGTGGAAAACCCCACTGTGTCATGGCCAAGCGCCTTGGCCACGTCCAGGGCCTCACTGATGGATACCCGCCAGGCGTCGTGACTAAATGGCCGCACAATGCCGGTGACGCCGAGAATCGAGATGCCGCCGACAATGCCCAGACGCGGATTGAGAGTCTTCTTGGCGATGTCCTCACCGCCCGCCACCGTGACCACGGCCCGAAGCCCGTGCGTGTCGTGTCCGCGAAAAGAGGACAAGGCATTTTGCTGGCAGGACGAGGCAACAAGAGGTTTTTGCAAAAAAGGGCCATCGTATTTTTTGGGGGCCGCGCTGCATTCCTGGACCGCCTCGGCCACGGCGGCGGCGATTTGCCCGCGCGGGGCCGGATTGATGGCTGCCTGCCCGACCGCCACCGGCAGCCCGGGCAGGGTGACGCGCCCAACGCCTTCCCCGCCGTCCACCACGATCTTCCCAGCCTCGCCGTAAAACTCCACCCGGCAGCTGATAGCCGCGCCGTGGGTGGCGTCCGGGTGGTCGCCGCCGTCCTTGATGACGGCGCCGTACGCGCCCTCGCCGTCGCGCCGGACCACGGCCACCGGCACGACCAACCGGCCGCCGCCGGGCAAGGGCACGTCGATGGCGGCCGGGACCTCGCCGCCAAGCAGCATAAGCGTGGCCGCCTTGGCCGCGCCGGCCGCCGCCGTGCCGGTGGTGAACCCTTCCCGAAGTTTCCCCTCGCGCTTCATGTCCCCTCCGCGCAGGCCGCCACAAAGGCCGCCGCCGCCGCCGGATTGCTGCCGAAATGGAGATGCACGTAGCTGCCAAGGGCGCGTCCGGCCGTGAAACCCTCCGGCCCCGCGACAACGCCCTTGCGTCCGGTCATGGCGTAAATGGCCGGCAATCCGTCCGGCACGGCGGCCAGTCGCGAATAGTGGAACTCGTGCCCGCGCAACACCGTCCCGGCCGGCCCCAGACAGGACGTCGCCCGGGTCGTCACCTCCCGGTAGCCCAAAGCGGCGAAACGGCCGCCCATGACGGCCGTTAACGGGAAAACGCCGCACATGGCGTGGCCTTGCCCCTCCAGGTCCGTCAGCGATTCCATGAGATACATAAACCCGCCGCATTCGGCGTAGACCGGCCGGCCGGCGGCGCAAAACGCCTGTACCGCCCGACGCATGGCCACATTGGCGGCCAATTGCCCGGCATGGAGCTCGGGATAGCCGCCGCCGAAATACAAGCCCCCCAGGCCCTCAGGCAGCCCCACATCGTCCAAGGGCGAAAACGGCACGATCCTGGCCCCGGCCGCCTCCAGCAGCCGCAAATTCTCGCCATAATAAAACGAGAAAGCCCTGTCGCAGGCCACGCCGATTCCGGGCCCCGCCCGGACCCGGCAGGGCGCTGCCCTGCACCCGCCGGGCTCTGCCCGGACCCGCACGGGCGCTGCCCGTGACCCGCCGGGGGGGATCATCCCCCCCGGACCCCCTGGACGGGGGAA
>JAEZEM010000090.1 GCA_023417745.1 Pseudomonadota bacterium | reverse complement strand
CGCGCGGCCCCACCCGAGGGGCCGACGCCAACGCCACCCTGGAGCTGACCCTGGAGGAAGCCTACAAGGGCGGCGGCAAGGAAGTGGCCTTTCAGGAACAGGCCATCGGCCCGGACGGTTCCCCGCGTCTGGGGACCAAGCGGCTCAACGTCTCCATCCCGGCCGGGGTGCGCGACGGGGCCAAGATCCGTCTGGCCGGCCAGGGCAATCCCGGCCGGGCCGGCGGCCAGGCCGGCGACCTGTATCTGAAGGTGAAAATCCTGCCCCATGCGTTTTTCAAGCTGGAGGAGGCCAACGTCATCCTTGATCTGCCGCTGGCCCCCTGGGAAGCGGCGCTCGGGGCCAAGGTGCGGGTGCCGACCCTGGACGGCGCGGTGGAGATGAACATCCCGGCCGGCTCGTCCTCCGGGCGCAAGCTGCGTCTGCCCGGCAAGGGCCTTTCCGGCAAGGGACAGCGCGGCGACCAGCTCGTGCGGCTCATGGTGCAGGTCCCGGCCAGCGTCAGCGACGAGCAAAAGGAACTCTGGGAAAAGCTCGCCGCCGCCACGCCCGATTTCAGCCCCAGGAACTTTTAAGGAGCGAGGGAGGCCGCCATGGAAATCAAGCACGTCGTCATCGCCGGCAGCGTCCCCGCCCGGTCCGAAAAGCTGAGCTTTGCCCAGCTTCAGGAACTCACCGGCCTGCACCCGACCGTTGTCGGCGAACTCATCGAACTGGGCTGGATCACCCCCGAGCGCACCACGGCCGAGGCTTATTTGTTTCGCAGCCGCGACGTCTACCGGCTGCGCAAGCTCGAACGCATCCAGCACGATTTCGAACTGCCGCTGCTCGGCGCCAGCATTGTGGTCGATCTGCTGGAACGCATCGAGTATCTGGAAGGCAAGGTCAACGAACTGCATCGATTGTTGTAGCGTGTTTTTGATGTTGCGAGGCCATGATTGCAGCGGTAAAAAGAAATTTTTGCATAGTCATTGCCAAGCTCCGAAGCGATCTTATCTGTTGGACAGCCACGGAGGAGAATACGCATGGATCTCAACAAGTTTACGCAAAAGTCGCAGCAAGCCATCGGAGAGGCCCAGACCGTCGCCGTTCGTATGGGCCAACAGCAGGTCGACGCCGAACACCTGCTCTATGCCCTGTTGACTCAGGACCAGGGGCTGGTCCCCCGCATCCTGGACAAGGCCGGCTACAACAGCCAGGCCTATCTGGCCGAGCTGGAACGCGGGCTGTCCCGTCTGCCCAAGGTCAGCGGCCCGGGCGTCCAGCCGGGGCAGGTCTACGTGACCCCGCGCCTCAACGAAATCCTGGTCAAGGGTCAGGACCTGGCCCGCCATCTCAAGGATGAATACGTCAGCGTGGAACACCTGTTCCTCGCCTTTTGCGACGAGCCGCCGTCCAGCCTGGCCGGCCAGGTGAACAAGGCGCTTGGCATCGACAAGAACCGCGTCCTGGCCGCCCTGACCGAGATACGCGGCGGCCAGCGCGTCACCTCGGCCGACCCCGAAGCCACCTACGAGGCCCTGACCAAGTACGGCCGCGATCTGGTGGACGCCGCCAAAAAGGGCAAGATCGATCCGGTCATCGGCCGCGACGAGGAGATTCGCCGGGTCATCCGCATCCTGTCGCGCCGCACGAAAAACAATCCCGTGGTCATCGGCGAGGCGGGCGTGGGCAAGACGGCCATCGTCGAAGGCCTGGCCATGCGCATCGTCAACAAGGACGTGCCCGAGGGCCTCAAGGACAAGACCATCTTCGCCCTGGACATGGGCGCGCTTATTGCCGGAGCCAAGTACCGGGGCGAGTTCGAAGAGCGCCTCAAGGCCGTGCTCAAGGAAGTGCAGAGTTCCGAAGGCCGGGTCATCCTGTTTATCGACGAACTGCACACCATCGTCGGCGCGGGCAAGACCGAGGGCTCCATGGACGCGGGCAACCTGCTCAAGCCCATGCTGGCCCGGGGCGAGCTGCATTGCATCGGCGCGACCACCCTGGACGAGTACCGCAAGTACATCGAAAAGGACCCGGCCCTGGAGCGGCGCTTCCAGCCGGTCTTTGTCGACGAGCCGACCGTGGAGGACACCATCTCCATTCTGCGCGGCCTGCGCGAGCGCTTCGAGGTGCACCACGGCGTGCGCATAAACGACTCCTCCCTGGTCGAGGCGGCGGTGCTGTCCCAGCGCTACCTGCCCGACCGCCAACTGCCGGACAAGGCCATCGACCTCATCGACGAGGCCGCGGCCATGATCCGCACCGAGATCGATTCGTTGCCGGCCGAGCTCGACCAGATCAACCGCAAGGTCATGCAGCTGGAAATCGAGCGCGAGGCGCTTAAGCGTGAAACCGACAAGGCCTCCCGCGAGCGCCTGGAAAAGCTTGAGGAAGAGTTGGCCAACCTGAAGGAAGATCAGGCCGGCTTCATGACCCAGTGGGAAAAGGAGAAGGGGACCGTCGAGGTCCTGCGGCGCATCAAGGAAGACATCGAAAAGACCAAGTTGGCCATCGAGGACGCCGAGCGCGCCTATGACCTCAACAAGGCGGCCGAGCTGCGCTATGGCCGTCTGGCCGGTCTGGAGCGCGATCTGGCCGGCCAGGAAGAAGCCATCGGCAAGGCGGCCGGCGGCACGCGGCTCATTCGCGAGGAAGTGACCCCGGACGACATCGCCATGGTCATCTCGCGCTGGACCGGCATCCCGGTGACGCGGCTGCTGGAAAGCGAGCGCGAAAAGCTCCTGCGCCTGGGCGAGGTGCTCCACGACCGGGTCGTTGGCCAGGACGAGGCCGTCACAGCCGTGGCCGACGCCGTGCTGCGCGCTCGGGCGGGTCTTAAGGACCCCGGACGGCCCATCGGGTCGTTTATTTTCCTTGGCCCCACGGGCGGGGGCAAGACGGAGCTGTGCAAGACGCTGGCCGCGGCGCTTTTCGACACCGAGGACAACATCGTGCGCCTGGACATGTCGGAGTATATGGAGCGCCACACCGTGGCTCGCCTTATCGGCGCGCCTCCGGGCTACGTCG
>JAEZEM010000505.1 GCA_023417745.1 Pseudomonadota bacterium | reverse complement strand
GCGAATAATGCCGACGCCGCCGCGACCCGGCGGGGTCGCGACGGCGGCGATGGTGTCGGAAGGCGTAGGGCGCATGGAGCGTTACGCGCCCGGTCCGGCCGGACAGGCGGGCGTTTCCAGGAGCTTTTCGATGGCCCTGCCCATGCGGCGGATGCCTTCCACGA
The DNA here is from genome assembly GCA_023417745.1 of Pseudomonadota bacterium. Taxonomy (GTDB): domain Bacteria; phylum Desulfobacterota; class Desulfovibrionia; order Desulfovibrionales; family Desulfovibrionaceae; genus Solidesulfovibrio. The sequence continues at coordinate 2,843 of JAEZEM010000505.1, read as the reverse complement.
TGCGCTCGGGTTCGGCGTTGGAGAAGTTGAGCCGCATGGTGCGCTGGCCCGAGCCGTCCACGAAAAACGGCTCGCCGGGCACGAAGGCGACTTTTTCCTTGATGCACAGGTCGAACAGGGCAAAGGCCGAGCAGCCCTCGGGCAGGGTGACCCACAGGAACATGCCGCCCTCGGGTTCGGTGTAGGCCACGCCCTCGGGGAATTCGGCCTGGATGCGTTCGACCATGAGGTCGCGCTGGGCGCCGTAGGCGGCCTTGATGGTGGCGATGTGGGCGTCGAGATCGTTGTCGGCCAGGTACTGCACGAGGATGCGCTGCACGAGCGTCGAGCAGTGGAGATCGGACGCCTGCTTGGCCGTGACGAGCTTGGGCAGGGAGCCGGGATCGGCCACCACCCAGCCCAGGCGCAGGCCCGGGGCGGCGATCTTGGAAAACGTGCCGAGCAGATAGCGGTCCTGGGTCATGAAGGCCGACACCGGCGGCAGGGCTTCGCCCTTGAACCGCAGTTCGCCGTAGGGATCGTCCTCGACGAAAATGGCGTCGGACACGCGCATGGCCTCGGCCACGGCCCTGCGGGCGGTGAGCGAATAGGTCAGGCCCGAGGGATTCTGGAAGTTGGGCACGGCGTAGAACATCTTGGCCTTTTGGCGGGTCAGCACGTCCACGAGGCGGTCGATGTCCGGGCCTTCGGGGCCCAGCGGCACGCCGGCGAAGGTCGGCTCGAAGACCGAGAAGGCCTGGATGGCCCCGATGTAGCCGGGCAGCTCCACGCCGACCACGTCGCCGGGGTCGAGAAAGACCTTGCCGAGCAGATCCAGGCTTTGCTGGGAGCCGTTGGTGATAAGGATCGTGGCCGGATCGATGTCCAGGCCTCGCTTGGTCTTATAGCGGTCGGCGATCCACTGGCGCAGGGCCGGTTCGCCTTCGGTGACGGAGTATTGCAGGGCGGCGGGGCCGTTTTCGGCCAATACGCGGGCGGCGGCGGCGGCGATGGGGCCGGTGGGAAACAGGTCAGGCTTGGGCAAACCGCCGGCAAAGGAAATGATGGACGGATCGGCGGTGACCTTGAGGATTTCCCGGATGAACGAGCGGCGCACCTGGGACATGCGTTTGGCGAAAGCGGGCACGGCGTGAGCCTCCTTGAGTTGTTGGAGGGCCGCGACGATCTGGCGGGCGACAGGCCGCCAGACGCGGCCGGTCGCCCCACGGTAGCCTGAAAGGTTGCCCGAGGAAAGAATTTTCCGCGCTCCGGAGCAGACTCCCCGGATCAGGCCCCCGGGATGGGGCCGCCCAGGGCGAACTCCAGCCGGACCAGGGCTTGCTGTTCGGCCAAGAGCGCCTGGTTGTGGCGCAGCCGTTCGCGCAGCAATTCCAGCGAGGCTTCCAGGGCGGTCAGCTCCGAAATCTGCATGGCTCCGGCATAGGTTCCGGCCCACTTGGCCGCCCGGGCGGCCGGCGGCAGCACGCCCGTTTCCAGGGCCTCGGCCGTGGTCCGGGCCAGTCCGGCCTCTTCCAGGGCGCGCAGGGCCGCCTCGCCGGCTCGTCCCCTGGCTTCCTCGACCAGCCGGGCGGCTTGCCGCCGCAGGTGGTCGGCCTTGGCCTTCTGGGCCTGGTTCTGGTCGAAAAGCGGCAGCCGCACCGATGCGCCGGGGCCGACGGTGCGGTTGCTCTCGATGTCGAGGTCGTAGCCCAGGCCGATGTCGAAGTCCTTCAGCCACCGGATCTTTTCCAGGGCCACCCCGCTTTGGGCGGCCTGTTCGGCGAAGGTCGCGGCCTGGACGGTCAGATTGTGGGCCTGGGCGTAGGCTACGGCCTCGCCGGGCGCGGGCAGGGGCACGGCCTTGGCCGGAACCTCGCCGGCGATGTCGAAGGGCTTAGCCGGATCAAGGCCGGTCAGCCTGGCCAGCCGGGCCTTGGCCACCTGGAGCCTGGCCCGCAACTCGGCGGTTTCCAGGCCGGCCTTGGCCGTGCCGGCCTCCAGGGCGGCCACCCGGGCGTCGTCGGTAAGCCCGAAGGAGCGGTAGTATTTGGCGGCCTCGGAGAGTTTCTTGACCTGCCCGGCCACTTCGCCGCCAAGGGTCAGGGCGCGCTTGGCATAGGCCACCTCCAGCCAGGCCAACCGGGCTTCCCGGGCGGTCTCGCAGGCCCTTAGTCCCACCAGCAGAATATCGCGTTCGAGCTCGGCCTGGGCCTTGGCCGTGCGGTCTTTCACCTGGGCCAGATCGGATACCGAGGTCATGGCCGTGGCCGCGAAGCTGCCCAGGGGGCCGCCGGCAAAAAGCGGGAATCCGAACAGCACGGCCAGGGACGGATTCTGGGGCAGCCCGACCTGGACCACCTCGGACCGGGCCACGCCGATGTCCTCGAATCGGGCCTGGACGCCGGGGTTGTTGACCAGGGCCAGACGTACGGCGTCGGAGAGCGTCATACCCCGGGCGGCCACGGCGGCGGCTTGCCCGGCCACGGCCGCGTCGTCCTCGGGGGTGCGCCGCCACAGGGGTTGGGCCCCTTCACGCTCGGCCACCACGGCGGCCATCTTGGCGAAATCGGCCGCCGGCTCCACCTTGGCGCAGCCGGCGGCCAGGAAAACGAGCAGCAGGGTCAGCAGGGCGCGTCCCATGGCTAGTTGCCTCCGTGGCCTTGGTGGCCGTCATGTCCGGCGTTGGCCGGAGCCGGCTGGCCGTGTCCGTCGTGCCCGGCCTGGGGCGGGGCTTGTCCGCCGTGGCCGTCGTGATCGGCCTGGGGCGGGGCGTGTCCGGCTTCGTGTCCGGCATCATGCCCGGCCTCGTGGCCGCCCTGGGCCTGGGCCACCTCAAAGAGCATGGTCATGCCGCCCATGGGCAT
>JAEZEM010000487.1 GCA_023417745.1 Pseudomonadota bacterium | reverse complement strand
CCCCGTCCCACCCGTAACCCAGGAGCGCGTCCATGCCCGTCACCGTCGTCGACCACCCGCTGGTGCGCCACAAGCTCGGCTTGTTGCGCGAAAACAACATCAGCACGAAAAATTTCCGCGAACTGGCCAACGAAATCGGCCGGTTGCTCACCTACGAAGCCACCAAATCCCTGCCCACCGAGAAAAAGATGATCCACGGCTGGGCCGGCCCGGTGGAAGTGGACCAGCTCGTGGGCAAAAAGATCACCGTGGTGCCCATCCTGCGGGCGGGCCTGGGCATGATGGACGGCGTCGTGGACATGATTCCCGGCGTAAAGGTCAGCGTGGTCGGCATGTACCGCAACGAGGAAACCCTCGAACCGGTGCGCTACTACGTCAAGCTGGCCAAAAAAATTCACAAGCGCCACGCCATGATCCTCGATCCCATGCTGGCCACCGGCGGCACGCTTATCGCCACCATCAACCTGCTCAAGGAAGCCGGTTGCCGCCGCATCATGGGTCTTTTTTTGGTCTGCGCCCCCGAGGGTCTGGCCCGGCTGGAGAAAGCGCATCCCGACGTCGAGGTCTACACCGCCGCCATCGACGAGCGGCTCAATGAAAACGGCTACATCCTGCCGGGCCTGGGCGACGCGGGAGACAAGATTTTCGGCACCAAATAGGGGGGCGCGCCCGGGCCTTTCCGGACGCGGCGCAAGGAGGGAGACATGGCTTTGGACATGGGCAAGGACTACCAACTGCGGCTGCGGGATTTTCCCGTGGGCGCGCAAATGCTTTTCGTGGCCTTCGGGGCGCTGGTGCTGGTGCCGCTGCTCACGGGCCTTAATCCCAACGTGGCCCTTTTTTGCGCCGGCGTGGGCACGCTCATCTACCAGGTGCTGACCAAGTTTCGCATTCCGATCTTTCTGGGTTCATCCTTCGCCTTTATCGCGCCCATCATGTTTTGCGTCAAAACCTACGGCGTGCCGGCCACCCTTGGAGCCCTGGCCTGCGTGGGACTGGCCTACGTGGGGGCGGCGGTACTCATCAAATGGCGGGGCGTGGGCATTCTCATGAAGCTTTTGCCCACCATCGTCACCGGTCCGGTCATCATGGTCATCGGCCTCATCCTGGCCCCGGTCGGGGTCTTCATGGCCATGGGCAAGACCGGCGACGGCGCGGCCGTGCTCTACCCCCAGGCCACGGCCATGGGCGTGTCGTTTTTCTCCCTGGCCGTCACCGTGCTGGTGGCCATCCGGGGTCGGGGGTTGCTGAAACTCGTGCCCATCCTGTGCGGCATCGGCGCGGGCTATGTGGTCAGCCTGTTTCTGGGGATGGTCGATTTCGCGCCCGTGGCCGCCGCGCCCTGGTTCGCCATGCCGTCCTTTGTCGGGCCGGAGTTCAACATCGACGCCATCCTGGTCATCGTGCCCGTGGCCATTGCCCCCATCATCGAGCATTTCGGCGGCGTCATCGCCATCGGCCAGGTGACGAACCGCAACTACCTGGAAAACCCGGGCGTCCACCGCTCGCTCATGGGCGACGGCGTGGCCACCTTCCTGGCCGGCTGCCTGGGCGGACCGCCGCTGACCACCTACGCCGAGGTCACGGGCGCGGTGTCGCTGATTAAGATTTATAACCCGGCGCTTATGACCTGGGCCGCCGTCACCGCCGTCTGCCTGGCCTTTATCGGCAAGCTCGGGGCGCTTTTGCAGACCATCCCCACCCCGGTCATGGGCGGCATCATGCTGCTGCTGTTCGGGGCCATCATGGTCGTTGGGCTCAACTCCCTGGTGCGCGAGGGGGCCGACCTCATGGAGCCGCGCAACATGGCCATCGTGGCTCTGGTCATCGTCCTTGGCATGGGCAAGATGGCCTTTTCCTTCGGCGGCATCCATCTGGAAGGCATCGGCCTGGCCGGCGTGGTCGGCGTGGTGTTAAACGCCGTGCTGCCGCGCACCGCCAAGGACGCCTGAGCCGAAGCTTTGCCGCGCCTGCGTCGACGGTCCCGGCGTCCAGGGCCGGCGAGGCCAGCGCCTCCCGCGTCCCAGGCCGCCTGAGGGCGAGCCGGTCCGACAAAAAACGCGCCCCGGAAGGTTCCGGGGCGCGTTTTTTTGCGGCGAAAAGTGGCATGGAGGTTGCTACTTTATTCGGCAATCGGAGGGTATACCCATGTTTGTCGAAAAGCTTGTCCTGGTTTCCCTGGTGGTTGCCTGCTGTTTCGTCCTGTCTCGACTGGCCGACGCCGTGCTCAAACCCCGCATGGCCGATTAACGAAATAAGAAAGTGAAACGCCGGGCCGACTCTGGGCTCGGCAGGCTGCTCGCGAAACCGGCCCAAGGGCCGGTTTCGCTTTTGCAATGTGGGGGCCATCTTCCGGATATTGCCTTTGCAGCCAAATTCCCTATAAAAGGAAGATGGAATCAAAGTTGTACGCTCCCAGCCGCGCACGGGCAGCCGCCTGTTTCTTCCTGGCCTTGATGTCACTGCTTTTCCTGGGCGTTTGCCCCGCTGTCGCGGCAACGTGGTACGTGGACGCCGCCGTGGCTTCCAGCGGCGGCGGCTCGTCCTGGGCCACGGCCTTCAAGACCATCCAGGAGGGCCTGACCGTCGCTGCCGCGAACGACACCGTGGAGGTGGCCGGCGGCGTGTACAACGAGGCGCTTAACACCGTCAGGGCCGGCGTCACCGTGGCCGGCAGCGCGGCGTCAGGCAAAGACGGTGCGGTGACCGTGCGCGGCCCGGCCGAATCCACGGTCCTGGCCGTGTCCCACCAGACCGTCTGGCGACGGCTGACCTTCGACGGCTCGCAAAACGTCAGCGACTACTACACGGTTTCCATCTCCGGCGGCGCGCCCACCTTCGACCAGTGCGTCATCGGCCCGGGCCAGAAGCTGTTAAACGTCGGCACGGGCGGCGCGACGTTTACGCGCACCACCATCCAGGAAGCCCGCCGGGGCAACCGGGTCTACTCGGCCGTGATCCAGCTCAACGCCGGAACCGGCGCGCCCATCGTCTTCGATTATTGCCTGCTTGGCGACATGGAGTACGGCTACATCAACGTCGTGAACGCCTCGCGGATCGACTTCAACAACTGCCTCCTGGCCGGTTTTTGGGGCGACGTGCTGTACCTCAACTCGTCCAATGACTATGTCGCCACCGTGCCTGGCGGCGTGCATCTGACCAACTGCCTGGCCCTGGGCAACGGCTTCGCCGCCAATGCGCTGATCGAGAACCAAAGCGCGGTCGCCTCGGTGACCCTGACCAACTGCTTCATTCAGGACAAGGCCCCGGTGGAGATGACCGGCCCGAAGTTTACCGGCGACGTCACCGAGGTGTCCCCCCTGGCGCCCGGTTCGCCCAAGCTCGCCCACGGCCGCCGGCCGACGCTGCTCAATCTCGGCATCGACGACGCCGCCAACATCGATTTCTTTGCCCAGGTGGCCGCCCTGGCCAACAGCACCTACGGCATGCAAATGACCTCGGCCGTGGACGCCGCCGACGCCGTCTCTGCCGATTGGTCCACGCTGCAGCCCCTGGTCAACGCCGGCAACGAGGTGGCCGCCCACAGCGCCCACCATATCTATTTGCCAGAAACCAGGCTCATGACCCTCAATTACTCGGGCTCCGGCACGAACGCCGTGGTCACCGTAACGGGCCAGGGCACGGCCGCCACCACCCTGACGGTTTCCGCGACCGGCGCCCCCGCCGCCAACTTCAGCCTGGACCTGACCGCCGCCGACACCGACACCATCGGCGAGGTCTGCGACACGATCAACGCCAAGTCCGGTTTCACCTGCGGGCTGATCAGCGTCAGCGGCACCACCTACACCAGCGCCGGGGTGTTGGCCCGGGACCTGGCCCAGGTCGCGGGCGTTTCCATCCAGAACACGACGGCGACCCTGTTACGCGACAACGCCCAGTTTTACGCCGATGAGATCGTCGCGCCCAAGACCATGATCCAGGCCAACCTGTCAGCCTCGACCGGCGGCCCCTACAACTGCACGAGCTTTGTGTTTCCCTTCCTGGGCGAAGACGCTTCGACGCGAGCCGCCGTGGCAGGGGCCGGCTACATCGCCGCCCGCAGCGGCTACGACGGTTCCTCGGCCATGGGCGGCTTCTATTCCGGGACCACGCCGGGCGGCTACGACGCCCTGGACATCTGGGCCGTGCAGCCGGGGATCGTTTTCGGACGCAATCTTGACGCCGCAACCTTGACCCGCCGGGTCTCGGCCTTTCTGGAATGGGCCAAGTTCAACGGCGCGGCGATCTCCCTTTTCAGCCACGGGGCCAATGAATACTCCCTGTCCGAATGGTCGGCGCTTCTGACGCTTATCGTCGCCGACAAGGACGTCACCGTGGCCAGCCTGGCCGGCATTCAGGCCTATCTGGCGGCCAACGCCCAATCCGCGACGAACCTCGTTTATACGCGCACGCTCTGGCCCGACATCGCCAATTACCGCCCTGTTGTCGGTTCGTCGTTGCTGGCCGCCGGCACGGTCTACGACGTGGCCAAGACCGATTTCGGCGGCCAGCTCGTCCCGGCCGGAACCACCCCCTCGGTCGGCCTTTACCAGAGCGGCGAAAGCCTGCCCGGGGTCATGGCTCCGATCTATCTGCTGCTGTTGCAGTAGCCGGGCGGTTTGCCCGGACCCGGGGACGCGGCCGCGAATGCAGTCCTGCTAAAGTAGCCATTATAACGACTTGGCCAAGCCATGAAAACAACCCGGCATCCCCGGGCATTTTTTATGGCTTCACTTTTGCAAAGGTTGTGGCGTGAGAAGCTGCCGTAGACGAGCCTGCGTCGACGACAGCGGCGGATGGTGCGGCACATTAAAAAATAGTTCTGTTTTTCTTGGTGGTTGTCTTTATTCGACAGCGAGTTGGAAAAATTTAAGCTCCGCGCCGGCGAGATGTCGAAGACAACAACCTGGAACATATTGTAATAAAGTCAAACGCCGCCAAAACGGCCCTACGTTCGAAAAGCCATTTGACGAGGCCCTGCGTTCCGACACCGTGCAGCTTTGGAGGTCGCATCCATGACGGAAGTATTTCCCCGACAAAAACCGGATCGTCGCTTCCTGCCGGACATTCCCTCCAAGCAACACACGCGCCGCCTCTCCGGAAAGCGCTATTTCTCCCAGGGACAGGCCGACGTTTACAGCGCCGACGGCAAGTATCGCTATACCTCAGGCCGGACCGTAGACATCTCCGAGGGCGGCATGTTGCTTGTGCCGGACAAGCCGCTGCGGGTCGGCGACAAGGCCGTGCTGCGCTTTTTTTTGAACTCCGGCACCATGCCCGAGGGTTTTGAGTCCTTTGTCAAGCTGCCGGCCCGGGTGGTGCGGGTGGATTCGGCCTCGGGCCATGTCGGCTTCGAGTTCGCCAATCCGCTTTCCCAGTACCTGCATCGCAAACGCTGGCGCTATTTCGAAACGGGATCGCTGCTGGGCATCCTGTTGGCCTTGATCGGGGTGTGGTTCATCAAGAAGGAGAGCATCTTTTATTTCTGGTTCGACGTGCCGGTGTTCCTCTACGGCCTGTGCGCCATTTTCTACCTGCTCTCGCGGTTTTTCTTCGCCGCCCTCTACCGGCCCTACAAGATCACGCCCGGCTACCAACCCAGCATAAGCATCGTCATCCCCTGCTTCAACGAGGAAGAGTGGATCGAAAAGACCATCCACGGCTGTCTCAACCAGCTCTATCCCGAGGAACTGCTTGAGGTCATCGTGGTGGACGACGGCAGCTCGGACAATTCCGTGGCCGTGGCCCGGGCCGTGCGCGACAAGATCTACGACGAGGCCGGCGACCGGCTCATCATCCACGCCTTCCCGGAAAACCGGGGCAAGCGCCACGCGCTGGCCGCCGGAGCCCGCATGGCCAAAGGAGAGCTGGTGCTCTTCGTCGATTCCGACAGCTTCCTGCAGCCCGATGCCGTGCTGCATGTCGTCCAGCCCTTTCGCGATCCCCACATTGGCGGCGCGGCCGGACGTTGCGAAGTGGAAAACAAGTGGACCAACGTCCTGACCCGCATGCAAGCCGTGCGGTACTTCATCGGCTTTCGCATCTTCAAGGCGGCCGAGAGCATCTTCGACGTGGTCACCTGCCTGTCCGGCCCCTTGGCCTGCTACCGCAAGACCGTGCTCATGCGCTACATCGACGCCTGGGAGAGCCAGACCTTCCTCGGGCGGCCGGCCACGTTTGGCGATGACCGCAGCCTGACCAACTTCGTCCTTGGCAGCCACTACGCCGTTTACCAGCACACCGCCGTGTGCAACACCATCGTGCCCTCCACCTACGGCAAGTTCTTTACCCAGCAGATGCGCTGGAAGCGTTCCTGGCTGCGCGAGAGCCTGAGAGCCTGCAAATTCATGTGGCTCAAGGAACCCTTCATGGCCATCTCCTTTTATCTGGGCCTCATCTTGCCGGTCATGGCCCCGGTGGTGGTGTTGCGGGCTTTCGTCTTCATGCCCGCCGCCTACGGCATCTGGCCCACCATGTATCTGGCCGGCGTGCTCCTCATGAGCATCCTCATGTGCACATCCTATCTGCTGCTCAAGCGATCCAACCTGTGGCTGTACGGCGTGCCGTTCTGCTTCTTCTACCTCTTCGTGCTCTTGTGGCAGATCGTCTGGGCCATTTTGACCTTCTGGAAGTCGGAATGGGGCACGCGGGCGTCCAAGTACGACAAGACTCCGGCCGACGCCTAGGCCCCGACTCCGGCAACAATCCACAGACACGGGACGTGCGCCATGAGAAAACTCTTCCGCTACTTCTTCCAATACGCCCTTCTGATTGCTTGCGGCTACTTCATCTACCAGACGGCCTTCCGGCGCGAGGCGCCGCCTGTCCATGACCGGGCGGCCTGGACTCAGCGCGACGGCTTCGTGGCCCTGAGCTACGGCGGCGTCACCATCGACGAGCGCGTCCACTCCCTGGTGACCAAGGACCGGCTGCGCGAACAGCTCGCCACCTTGGCCAAGGCCGGATACCAGACCGTCACCACGGCCGATCTGGTCGATTTCTATACAAAAAACAAGCCGCTCCCGGAAAAGGCCCTCTATTTGATGTTCGAGGGCGGCCGCAAGGACAGCGTGCTTTTCAGCCAGCCGGTGCTGACCGGCATCGGGTTTAACGCCACGCTCTACCTCTACGGCGACCACCTGACCGGCTGGAACCGGTTTTTCGTGCGCCAAAACGAACTGCGCAAGATCGCCGACAACCCCTTCTGGGAAGTGGGCTCCATGGGCTTTCATTCCGGGCTCATCAACCAGACCCCCGCAGGCGGCTACGCCTACTACTTGACCGAACGCCTAAAAGGCGTCGACGGCCGCCCCGAGGAGACGCAGGAGGCCTTTGACGCCCGGGTGGTCGAGGACTTCGCCAAGGCCCGGACCTCCATTGAGAACCTCGGCAAAGTCACGCCCCTGGGCTACGCCTTCATGCCGGCCAACACGCTCGGCGTCAGCCTCCCCGAAGCCCTGGCCCGGCCCAACGCCGAGGCCCTGGCCGCCGGCTTCCCCCTGGCCTTCACCCGCATTGGCGAGACCTACAACAGCCGCGACGTCGACCCCCGGCGGCTGGCTCGTCTGCAGGTCGGCCCGGACTGGAGCGCCGACCGGCTGCTGCTCGAAATCGAATCCCGCCAGCCCCGGTCGCGCTACATGGACTTCACCCAGACCGTGCGCCAGGGCTTGTGGCAGACGACCCTTGGCGATCTGACCGCCCTGGGCGACACCCTGGCCCTGACCCCGCCCGCCGGCAAGGACGCCTTCGCCCGTCTGCGCGGCACGGAGAGCTTCGAGAACTTCACGGTGACGCTTAAAGCCATGCCCCCCGAGGGCGACGGCGCGGCGCTCGTCTATCTGCGCTACCGCGACTTCGAATCCTTCCTGCGCATCCGGGTCACCTCCCAGCGCGTGACGGTCCAGGAAAAGACCGGGCCGTCGCTGAACACCATCTTCCAATACGCCCTGCCCCTGGACCATGTCGGCTCGGTGGGCCTGGACGCCTGCGTCAAGGGCAACCGCTTGCTGCTGACCGTGGACGGCAAGTCCGTGGCCAACTATCCCATTCCGCTCACCGCCGAGACCCGTCGGGGCAGTCTGGCCCTGGGCGCGGCCGACGAGGGCGTCGCCAATCCCCGGGCCGCCGGCTTCTCGGAGATGCGCCTGAGCGCTTTCCCGCCGCACTGGATAAGCGCCAAAGCCATCACGGACGTGCCCCTTGGCGACGCCCGGACATTGACCGCCGTGGTGCTGCCCGCCGACAGCCTGGAGGCCGACCCCCTGCGCGACGCCGCCGCCCTGGTGACCGCCGCGGCCAGCGGCGTGGAAGTCCACCTCGACCTGTCCGGCCAGGACCCGGCCGTGGTGGAGCAGGCTCTGGCCCGGGTGGCCGACGCCCCGGCCGGCTTGATCTTCTCCCGCCTCCTTCGCGGCTTCGTGCTGACCCTTGGCCAGCCCGAGGACCTTGACCGTCTGGTTCAGGCCGCCGCCAAGCTCAAGGCCAAGGGCTACGCCGTGACCCTTCGGGTGGAAGCCGCCGCCGTGTCCCGGCTCCTGGAAGCCGACTTCAGGTTGGCCCCGGACTGGCTGCTCTTCGACATGCCGCCGCCAGCCGACGACGCGGCCGTCACCGCCCTGGAAAACCGATTCGACCGCTCTCGCATGCTCTACCGGGCCGCCTCCCAGGCCGGTAACACAACCGTTTCCTACGAAGTGAAGGGGTAGCGCCATGGCACTCAAAGGCTTTATTCTCACCCTGGCGCTGACCCTGGCCGCGCCGGCGACGGCCCTGGCCGCCGACGCCTCGGTCGTGACGCTGCTGCGCCAGTCCCAGCAGGCCGCCGCCCGGGGCCAGTTCGATCAGGCCATGGAAATGGTCAACCAGGCCTTGTCCCAGGACCCGGCCTATCCGCCGCTGTGGAACCAGAAGGCTTCCCTGCAGATACGGGCCAAGGACTATGCCGGGGCCATGCAGACCCTGGCCGTGGCCCTGAAGGTCGAGCCGGAAAGCGTTGAAACCAATGTCCTGGCTCTGTCCGCGCTCCTGCGCCTGGACGAGAAGGCCGGCGGCAAGGACCCGGCCCTGGTCCGCTACGTCGCGGGCATAAGCGACGGCACGGCCGGGGCGCTGGTGGCCGATCTGCTGACCCGGCCCGGAGCCAAGGCCGATCTGCGCCGCTTCCTGGCCGCCTGGAATCCGACCTCGTCCCAGGGCAAGGCCATGGCCCGCCTGACCGCCGGCTACGCCTCGGGCGACCCGGCCGCCATGGGCGAACTGGCCGGGGCCGAGGCCCAGGGGCCGGCCAAGGCCGTGCTCGGGGCGCTGCAGTTCTACGCCGGCAAGGACATGCTGGCCGAGAAGAAGCTGGCCGTGGCCCAAAAGCTCCTGGAACAGTCCGGGGCCAACGGCTACGACAAGGTGGCCGTGGCCGGCGAACTGGGCTGGGTCCTCTACAACCAGGGCCATCAAGCCGCCGCCGCCGATCTGTGGGAAAAGGACTGGCGCAACGCCCCCGACGTCGGCCGCTGGGCCGCCTGGATCGCCGACGCCCGCCTGGCTTCCAAGGACTACAAGCGCGCCGCCGACTTCCTGGAAAAAAGCCTGCAGTTCGACCCGAACAACGCCGTGCTCCAAGGCCAGAACCTCCTGGCCCTGACCGCCTCGGGCCAGACCGAAGCGGCCGAGAAATTCGCCGCCTCCCTGGCCGACGCCCCGGACCAGGACGGCCTCAATTTCGGCAAGGCCCTTATCGCCCTAAACGGCGGCCGCTACGGCGAAGCCGCCGAAAATCTGACCCGCATCAAGAACCGCCGTCCCTTCCGCGACCAGTTCATTGCGCTGGCCAACCTCATGGTGGCCAAGCTCGGCCAGTCCGGCGACTCGGCCAAGATGGTCGCCGACTTGCGCGCCCTGGTCGAAGGCATGGACATCAAGCCCGAGATCATGCGCGACGTGGGCTGGCGCATGTGGGCAGAACGCCGCTACGACGCCGCCCTGGCCTTCTGGAAGGAAGCCCTGGCCGACGGCCTGAGCGGGAACGATCCCCTGGTGGCCCGGGTTGTGCCGCTGTTGATCGAGCAAGGCCGGGTGGGCGAGGCCATGGCCCTGCTCAAGGCCCAGGCCCCGGAAGTGAGCCAGCTCGGGCTGGCTTGGAGCCTGGCCGCCCAGAACCGCTGGGATCTGGTGGCCAAGTTGGCCCCGGGTCTGCCGGCCGGCCCCTACGCCGATCTGCTGACCGCCATGGCCGGCCTGCAAAACGGTCAGGTCCCCATGGCGCTGGACAAGCTGCGCGCCCTGGCCGGCCTGTCCGCCGGCGGCCTGGGCCAGGCCGCCGTGGCCGGATTTAACGCCGACGGCCAGCCGGTCAAGGGCACGCTCACCCCGACGCTGGCCCGCGAGCTGTACCTGCGCATCATCCGCACCCTGGCCGAGCAGCAGATCATTGACGGCTTCTTCTTCCTGACCCCGCCGGCCTGGGCCGCCGGAGTCCCCCCCAAGGCCCTGGCCGCCGTCCAGGCCGAGGCCGGCAAGGCCCTGTGGCGGGCCGGACGCCTGCCCGAAGCTTCGACCATGCTCACCGCCGCCCTGGGGGCCGACCCATCCCTCAATCCGGCCCGCCTCTACCTCGCCCTGGTCAAAAAGCGCCAGGGGCAGACCGCCGAGGCCCAGGCGCTTCTCACCCAGGCCCTGGCCGGCGCGTCGCCCTTTGACCGCGACTATGCCCTGGGCGAATTCGCCTATCTCGACGGTGATATGGCCCAGGCGTTGACCCACTTCCAGCGCTGTCTGGCCCTGGCGCCGGCCGACGACGCCATGCGGCTGCGGGTGGTCGGCCTGCTGGCCGCCGAAAACCGCTTCGTCGAGGCCAGGCAGTAC
>JAEZEM010000535.1 GCA_023417745.1 Pseudomonadota bacterium | reverse complement strand
CTTGCGCGGTCCCTGGACCGAGAAGGACGAAGCGATCCGCGAGATCTTCAGCTACTCCGGCAAGACCGCCGCGCCGGCCCCTGTGGCCGCCGTGCCGGCCAAGGCCGCCCCGACTCCGGCTCCGGTCGCTGCTGCGCCGGCTCCGGTGGTGGCGGAAAAGCCCGACGCCAAGGCTCGCAAAGCCAGCGGCAAGGAGGCCCTGGACCCGGGCGTGGTCGAGGAAAAGCCCGTCAAGGGCAAGAAAGGCAAAAAGGGCGCGGAACCGGCTCCGGTCCCGGCCCCGACGGTGGAAGTCACCGAGAAGATGCGGGCGTCGTTTGGCAAAATCGGCGTCATCGGCAACACCACCGACGTGCCTCAGCCCATCCGCGACGAATTCTGGCGCTATGCCCAGAAGTGGGTGGACGAGCTGGACCGCCTGGGCGTCGGCACCATAGCCAACAAGAAGGTCAAGCAGGTCGGCAGCCAGTGGGAAGCCACCTATCGCATCATCATTCGTGACTCGCTGGGCGCCGAGGTCAAGCGCGTGGAATACGACCACACGCCTTACGTCGGCCACATCACCTACATGCAGCGGGTTTACACCTGCGTCGGTCCGACCAAGGAAGCCGCCTTGCGCGGTCCCTGGACCGAGAAGGACGAAGCGATCCGCGAGATCTTCAGCTACTCCGGCAAGACCAAGGCCTGGCGCTAACATTGGGCCAGGAAATGATTTCGCCCCCCGAAGCGCTGCTTCGGGGGGCTTTTTTTGGCGCTGGCCGTGCGGCGTCGTTTCAAAGGCGTCGAGTCAATGCGCCTTCACGAAACCGCCTAGAAGCTCTGGAGGTCGATCCAGCATGAACATCTTGCAAGCCTCGGGCTTACCGACCAATCAAGCACTGAGACCAAGCTTCCCCTGTAAAACTTTCCCCATTCGGGGGGTCCGGGGGCCTCAGGCCCCCGGCCGCCGGAGGCCTCTTCTCATCTTCACTCTTCTCTCCCCGTCCTATTCGCCGCCAGCGTCGGCCACGGGATTGCGCAGCACCCCGTAGCTTTCGAGTTCAATCTCGCAGACGTCACCGGGCTTGAGGTAGCGCGGCGGTTTGCGGGCAAAGCCCACGCCGGAGGGGGTGCCGGTGACGATGACGTCGCCGGGTGAGAGCGTCATGGCTTCGGACAGGGCGGCGATAAGCGCCGGCACGGGAAACAGCATGTCGGTGGTCGTGGCTTCCTGGACAATCTCGCCGTTGACGCGGGTGCACAGGAACAGGCCGTTTGCTCCGGGCGGCAGTTCGTCCGGGGTGCACAGTTCCGGGCCGAACGCGCCGGTGCCGTCGAAATTCTTGCCCAGAAACCATTGGGAGGTGCGGAACTGGTAGTCGCGCACGGAACCCTCGTTAAACAGCGCATAGCCGCCCACATGGGCCAAAGCTTGGCTTTTGGGGATCATGCGGCCGGGTTTGCCGATGATGACGGCCAGTTCGCCCTCGAAATCGAGTTTGGTCGAGACTGTTGGCCGCATAAGCGGTGCGTCATGGGCGACCAGGGTCGAGGCAAAGCGGGCAAAAAACGTCGGATGCTCGGGCAGATTGCGGGGGCTGATCTCCACGGCGTGATCCACGTAGTTGAGGCCTACGCAGACGATCTTACCCGGTCTGGGCACGACGGGCAGCAATTTCGCCGCCGAGAAGCGCATCTGGGCCTTAGCCGGGGCGTTCTCCACCGCCGAGCCTACGGCAGCCGCTGCGTCGTCGCCGCCGATCAGAAAGGCGATCATGTCGGCCGGCAGGCGGGCGTCAACCTGGGAGAGATCGATGAGCACGTCGCCCAGGCGCACGCCCAGGCGGGGACCGTCGGTATGGGCAAAGGAAACGAGACGCATGGGCACTCCTTGGCTACAACTACGGCAACCCTAGGAGCACAGGCGCTTTTTCGTCAAGACGGCACGTGGCGCGGTCCATGACGGTATTATCATGCAACCACGAATGGGTGGCGACTTGCAGGGGAAGCCGGCCCGGCGGGGTGGGCTGTCAGCGGAGTTCGGGGAGGCTTTGGCGGCCTTCCAGGGCGTCGGCCAGGGCGGTCAGGGCCGCCGCGCCGCGCGGATCGACCAGAGGCAGGGAGGAGGTCAGCTTCTCGAAGAAGCTGTTCTTTTTCTTGGGGCCTTTGAGCAGCGGCACATCGCCCTTGAGGCCAAGCTCTTTCTTGAGGTAGCCCACGGCCTCTTCCTGGCCGCCGAGTTCGTCCACAAGGCCGATGGCCTGGGCGCGCGCCCCGGTCATGGCCCGGCCGTCGGCGATGAGCGCGATGGCTTCGGGGGCAAGCTGACGTTCCTTGGCCACATCGCCGCTGAACTGGGCGTTGAGGTCGTTTATGAGGCCCTCAAGGTAGGCGCGCTGTTCGTCGGAGAGCTGTTTGAAGGGGCTGCCGGCGTCCTTGAGCTTGCCGGTGGTCAGCGAGTCCATGCTGAGCCCGAGCTTTTGCATGAGCTCCCGGGCGTTGGCCAGCTGGGTGATGACGCCGATGCTGCCGGTGATGGAGCCGGGGTTGGAAAAGATGCGGTCCGCGCCGCAAGCGGCGTAGTAGCCGCCGGAGGCGGCCACGGCGGAAAAAGAGGCCACGACGGGCTTTTTGGCCCGCAGGCGCTTGACGGCCATGTACATTTCCTGGGACGGCCCAAAGGCCCCGCCAGGGGAATTGACGCGCAGGATGACGCCCTTGACGGTGTCGTCCTCGCGCAGTTTGCGGATGAAGGCCACGACCTCTTCGGCGTCGTTGATCGGGCCTTCGACGCGCACCACGCCGATGCGAGCCTCGGCCAGACCGAGCAGGGATTCGCCTTCCTCGTCATGGCCGAAAACGCCAAACGCGGCCGCGATCCCGAAAACCAGGATCACGGCCGCGACGGCAATCAGGCATCCGAACAGGGCCGGACGTCTGACGGAGAGCGGTTGACTAGCGCTGGGCATCCTCTTCCAGTTTCTGGCGCAGGAGCTCGCCCAGATTGCTTCCGGTGTCGGAAGGACCGGCGGTGCGGAATTCCTTGGCCTTCTTCTTGTCCTCTTCGTCCTTGATGGACTTGATGGACAGACCCAGGCGGCGCTCGTCGGCGGAGACGTGGATGACCTTGGCTTCGATCTCGTCGCCTTCCTTGTAGATCTCGGCAGGCGTCTTGACCTTCTTGCGGCTGATTTCGGAGACGTGGACCAGGCCTTCGATGCCTTCTTCCACTTCCACGAACAGGCCGAAGTCGGTGATGTTGGTCACCGTGCCCTTGACCATGGCGCCGACCGGGTAGGTGTCGGGCACGCGGGTCCAGGGATCTTCGGAGAGCTGCTTGATGCCCAGGGTGAACTTCTCGTTTTCCTTGTCAACGGTGAGGACCTTGGCCATGACGATGTCGCCGCTCTTGAACATCTCGCCGGGGTGGCGGACCTTTTTGGTCCAGGAGATGTCGGAGACGTGGATCAGGCCGTCAATGCCGTCCTCGATGCCGATGAAGATGCCGAATTCGGTGATGTTCTTGACCGAACCCTCAAGGATGGTGCCCTCGGGGTACTTCTCGGCCACGATATCCCACGGATTCGGGCGAACCTGCTTCATGCCGAGCGAAATGCGCTTCTTGTCCGGATCAACGGACAGCACGACCACTTCGACTTCGTCGCCGACGTGGACCATCTGGCTCGGGTGGCGCAGCTTGCGGGTCCAGGACATCTCGGAGATGTGGACCAGCCCTTCGACGCCGGGCTCCAGCTCGACAAACGCGCCGTAGTCGACCAGGTTGGTGACCTTGCCGGACATGCGGGTGTCTTCGGGGTACTTACCGGCGATGTTTTCCCAGGGATCGGCGATGAGCTGCTTCATGCCCAGCGACACTTTCTGCTTGTCCTGGTCGAAGGAAAGGACCTTCAGTTCCAGTTCGTCGCCCAGATGCACCAGCTCTTTAGGGTGCTTGATGCGCTTCCAGGACATGTCGGTGATGTGCATGAGGCCGTCGAGGCCGCCGAGGTCGACGAAGACGCCGTACTCGGTGATGTTCTTGACCCGACCGGTGACGGTCTGGCCCTCTTCGAGGGTCTTGAGGAGGTCTTTGCGCATGGAATCCCGGCGCTCTTCCAGGAGCACGCGGCGGGAAACGATGACGTTGCTGCGACGACGGTTGATCTTGAGCACGCGGAATTCGAATTCCTGGCCGACCAGGGCGTCCATGTCGGGCACGGGGCGCAGGTCGACGTGGGAACCGGGCAGGAAGGCTTCGACGCCGCCGAGATCGACAGTGTAGCCGCCCTTGATGCGGCGCACGATCTTGCCGCTGATGACGTCATCTTTTTCCTGGATTTCCTCGAGCTTATCAAAAAGCTGCATCCGCTTGGCCCGTTCGCGGGACAAGAAGATAGTGCCTTCGGATTCGTTCTTGGAGACGACGTAGACGTCGATCTGATCTCCGACGTTGACTTCCATGACGCCCAGGGGGTCCTGGAATTCGCCGACCGGGATCTGGCCTTCGGACTTGAAGTTGACGTCCACAAGGACGTGCTCCTTGCCGATGCGGACCACGACGCCCTGAGTGATGGAACCTTCTTCCAGGTCGCCGAAATCCTCATTGAGGTAATTTTCCAGCGCGGCCTCGAAGTTGACTTCCATTTCCGAGTTAAGGTTGTTTTTCATTTCCGTGGTTTTGTCCATGAGTTGACCTCCAACGCGATCTATCCCTTCGAAAAGGATTTCGGGTCATAGCAGAAACCCCGCGAACACACAACAAAAAAGGCCCCGCC
>JAEZEM010000533.1 GCA_023417745.1 Pseudomonadota bacterium | reverse complement strand
AGCCGCTTCAACGTCCATCCCGACGAAGCCGACCACGTCAGCGCCGGCCGGTTTTTCATCACCTACTGGGATCTGCCGGCCATGGACGATCCCCGGCTGGCCAACACGTTTAGCAACTACGGCGTGAGCTATCTGCAACAGCTCGACGTGGTTTATTTTTTCGCCGGCAAGTTCGCCGCCGTGGTCCTGCCGCTGCTGGGACAGGACTATCTGGCCCTGCGCTTTTTCAACGTCTTTCTCTTCGCCGTGCTCATGGTCCTGTTCCTGCGCCTGCCCGATGACCGCAAGATCGCCTTCCTGCCGCTTTTTATAACGCCGCAAATTTGGTACGTCTTCTCGTATTTCAACGGCGACGCCCTGCCGCTGTTCCTGGCCTTTTGCCTGGTCTACGTGGCGGCCCGGGCCGACGCGCCGGCCTTGCCCGGACCGGGCGGCGGGGGCGGGCTTCAGACGCGGCGGTTGGTGGCCGTGGGCCTTTTATTGGGGCTTATCTGCATCTCCAAGCAGAACTACTACGTGTTCGCCGGATTCGTGCTGGCCTTTTTCGGGGTCTGCGGCCGGGCGGCCGGCGACATGAAGACGGCGGCCAAAAGCGCTGTTCTGGTTATTGCCGTGACGGCGGCCCTTTTCGGGGCGCGCTGGAGCTACAACGTCTACGTCAACCGCACGGTGCGGCCGGAAGTGCCGACGCTTAACGCCGAGAAATATGCGGAAAAGGACTACAAGCCGTCGTCCCAGGAGGCGGGAACGCAGTTCTGGGGCCTCAAGATGCGCGACCAGGGCCTGGGCTATACCCAGCTTTTCACCATCTGGGACTGGCACATCTGGTCGTTTCGCACCTCATTTGGCGTCTACGACTACATGAAGATCTACGCGCCGCTGCTCTATTACCGCTACATCGGCTACCTGTTCTGGACCCTGGCCGGAGCTTTGGCCGTGGCCGTGGTCCTGCACGGCGGCCGGGGCGGGGTCAGCGCCCTGCTCGTCTTTCTCGTCTTTGGCGGGCTGACCATCTTCCAGTCCACCTGGCATTCCTGGGTCAACGATTTCCAGGCCCAGGGCCGCTACC
Source organism: Pseudomonadota bacterium (assembly GCA_023417745.1). Taxonomy (GTDB): domain Bacteria; phylum Desulfobacterota; class Desulfovibrionia; order Desulfovibrionales; family Desulfovibrionaceae; genus Solidesulfovibrio. The sequence continues at coordinate 2,804 of JAEZEM010000533.1, read as the reverse complement.
TCTTTCCCATCGGGGCCATGGCCGGACTGGTCCTGGCCCGGTTCGCCCCGGCGGCCAACCGCACCCTGCCGGTCACCGGCATCCTGGCCGGAGCCATGTACGCCTTGTCGCTGTACTCGTTTATCTGGGTGGGACTGGCGCGCATCGCCCGCTAAGGGTTGATCGTCAACCCAGGTCGAGAAGCGTGTCCTCGCGCAGCACATAGCGCCCCTTGCCCAGGCGCTTGGCCTCGTACATGGCCTGATCAGCCAGGGCCAGCCCCCGGGACAGGCTCGGCGTGCACGACCGGCAAACCGACACGCCGATGCTGCAGCCGACGCCGTAGCCGATGACCCTCATGCGAGCCACAAGGCGCTCGGCGATGGCGGCGGCGACGTCCTGCGCCTGCCCGGCCGGGGCGGCCAGACAGACGGCGAATTCGTCGCCGCCAAGCCGCCCGACCACGTCCTTGTCGCGCACCGCCTCGCGCAGCACGTCGGCCGCCCGGCGCAGCACCCAGTCGCCCCGGTCGTGGCCATGCACGTCGTTGACCTGTTTGAAGCCGTCGAGGTCGATATACAGGACCGCCAGGCCCAGATCGCCCCGGCCTTGGCTGTTTCCGGTCAGCTCCCGGGCCAGCTCCCAGAACAGCGCCCGCCCCGGCAGTCCGGTCAGCGAATCGATCTTGGCCTGCTCCTCACGATTCCGGGCCGCGAGCAGACAAGCCCGCACCTCGCCGATCTCCCGGATGCCGACGCCAGGCCGCAACGGGGCCGCCGGGCCGTCTTCGACGCCAGAGCCGGATGGTTCGAGCAGCGTTTGCATCTCCCGGGACAACCGTTTGGCCAGACCATAGGCGGCGGCCAGGCCAAGGGCCAGGCAGACCACGGCGGCGGCGGCAAAACGCAGCAGCATGGTCCGAAGCGGCAGGGCAAAGGTGGACTGCGGGACGTTCACCACTGCCCGCCAGCCCCACTGGCCGACGTCGGCCGCGCCTTCCTCCAGAAGTCCCCCCTCGGGCGAAGCGACGTCCTTGGGCAACAGATGCCGCAGGCTCCCGTCCCGACCGTGGCCAAAGACCTCGACCTCGCCGTCCTCGCCGAACCGCGTTGCGGCGACCAGCTTGTCCTGATCCAGAAAAGCGGCCGTCCAGCCGGCCGTAAATTGCCGGCGGACCAGCAGCGCTTCCACGTCGGCCACGGCGATGACGGCGCGCAGGCAATAGCGCTGGAACAGCTCCCCGCTCATGGGCACATCCAGGGAAGCGACGCGGCGTTTGGACACCGGGCCGTCGTAGGCCGGCGAAACGCTGGCGTCGCCCGAGGCCAGCACGCGCAGGATTTGCCCCTTCTCGCTGGTCTCGCCCAGGGGCGGGCCGTAGATCTTCATGGTGTGGAAGATGATGCGGCCGGCCCGGTCGACCATGGCGATGGCGAATTCGTCCGAGGCCCGCAGGGCAATGCGCCGGGCGTGGCGATAGACCTCGTCGATGTCGCCGCGCATGGCCGCGTCGCTGGCGGCCAGGGTGCGCAGCATGGCTTCCTTGGAGTCGAAATAGACGTCGAGGTCATGGGCCAGGGAGACGGCGGCCTTGCGCAACTGGCCGGCTTCGACGGCGTATTGGCCGCCCACGATGAAGTTCAACGAGGTGATGGAAAAGGCGATCATGGGCAGGGCGGAAAAGACCGACAGGATCATGAGCCAAGCGCGCAGCCCGATCATGACCCGGGGTTGCTTGTGCATCGTCAGCCCCTTTCGCCCGGAAGAAAAAATAGAGACCAGTGCCTAAGCTATCCTCTTTTCAAAAAAAGGAAAAGAGGGCCGGCCTGTTCGGTCTAGCCGAACACTTTGATGTCCGCCCCGAGCACGCCCACGATACGGTCGTCTTTGGAGATGGGCACGGAAATGGTCAGGCAGTATTCGCCCGAGGCTTCCGAGATATAGATAGGGGAAATGGCCGTGCCCTCGCTTTCCCGGACGCTGGTGAACCAGGGCCGCGACGACCAGTTCTTGCCGACCATGGAGGCCTTACTAGTGGATTTGAAGCCGACCGGGGCGATGTTTTCCGTCACCTGCACGCCCTGCGCGTCGGTGGCGTAGAGCAGCTCCAGAAAGGCATTGTCGGCCAGCGCCCGGCGCATGAGGCGCTCCATGGCCTCCCGATCCAGGGCGACCAGGGCCGGCGCAGCGGCCAGGGCCTCCACGGCGTCCTGGGCCGCGCCCTGGCCGATGAGCCTGAACACGCCGTTTAATTTGATGAGTTCCTCGATCTCGCCGCCCAGGGCCTCGATGGTGGCGGCGGAACGGGCCATGCCGTCGGCGGTGCGCAAGGACAGGTCGCGGATGCGCCCAACGGCCGACTGGACGCGTTCCCCGGCGGCCACCTGGGCCTCGCAGGATCGGGCAATCTCCCCGACCTGGCCGGCGGCGTCGCCGGACAAGGCCACGATCTCGCCCAGGGCGGCCCGGGACTGACCGGCCAGGCTGGTGGCGTCGTCCACGGCCGCCCCGGCCTGGTCCATGCCCCGGATGTTGTCAAAGGCCCCGGCCTGGATGGCCTGGATGACCTGCCCCACTTCCTTGGTGGCGGTCATGGTCTTTTCGGCGAGCTTTCGCACCTCGTCGGCCACCACGGCAAAACCGCGCCCGGCCTCGCCGGCCCGGGCCGCCTCGATGGCGGCGTTAAGCGCCAGCAGGTTGGTCTGGTCGGCGATGTCGGAAATGACGGTCATGACCTGGCCGATGGATTCGGCCTGGCGGCCAAGGCTCGCCATGTTGTCCTTGAGGGCGGCGGCCAGGGTCGAAACCCGGCCGATGGCGGCCAC
>JAEZEM010000393.1 GCA_023417745.1 Pseudomonadota bacterium | reverse complement strand
TGCACGGTCAGCCCGGCGGCGTGGGCGTCGGCCACCACGGTATTGGGCGCAGCCAGGGTCTTGTCCGGGTTTTCGGCGATGATAAGCCGCTTCCAGGGGCCGATGCCGTTGGCGAAGGCGGCGATCTCCTGGAGATTGGCCGGAGAGAGCAGTTCGGCGAAGGTGCGTTTGTCGCCGGAGACCACGAAATCGTAGGGCCGCATGTCCGGCTCGTCGTAGAGGAAGACGAGCTTGACTGGCGTCATCTGGCGCAGGTCTTTTAGGTTGCCGATCTCGAAGGACTGGATGAAGACTGGGGAGTCGGCCTTGTCGTAGCCGTTTTTGGCCAGAATTTCCACGAGTTTGCCTTCCAATGGCAGGCTGATGCTACGGAAATAGGTCGGGTGCTTGGTTTCGGGATAGATGCCGATCACCCGGCCGGTTTCCTTTTCCTTGCGTTTGACCAGGGCGATGATCTCTTCGAAGGTCGGCACGGGAAACTGCCCGTCGCGGCTGTGGTCGCGGAAGTCGAGGCGTTCCTTGGCCCGCAGGGTCTTCAGTTCGGCCAGGGTGAAATCCTCGGTGAAATAGCCTTCGATTGCGGTTCCATCGATGGTCTTTGTGGTTTTGCGGTCCGGGAACTTGGCGGCCACGTCGGTGGTGCCGCTGATGTCGTTTTCGTGGCGGGCGACGAGCACGCCGTCCTTGGTGGCGACAAGATCCGGCTCGACGTAATCGGCCCCCAGGTCGATGGCCAGCTCGTAGGAGGCCAGGGTGTGTTCGGGGCGGTGGCCGCAGGCTCCCCGGTGGCCGATGACCAGGGGGCCGGGGCGGGATTGGGCCAGGGCCTCGCCGGCCAGACCGCCGGAGACGGCCAGAGCCAGGGCCAGGGCGGCAAGGCGGGATGTTTTGCGCATGGCATGCTCCTCGGATGGGGTAGGGGATGGGCCAAGGTTGCGCCCGGCCCGTGTCCGCCGGATACCTGACAGGTAACCGATGCGCGACAATTGCGCGAGCCCGGCATCCCGGTCATTTGACAGCCGTCCGCGCCGGTCCTACAAGGCCCAAATGCAGGCTTCCACCGTTTCCCCAGCGACCTCCGGGCCGGCCGGTCCCCTGGAACTGGCGGCCAAGCTCATTCCCAATCCTTCCGTACTCTCCGACCGAGGGCTGGCCGTGCTGGTCGAGACGGCTTACCGGGCCAGCCTCAAACGGGAAGAGGGGCGCTATCCGTCGTTCCAGCTGTTCTCGCCCTTGGCCGGCGGGGCCGAGCCTGTGCTCGACCTGCGCTTTTCCCCGCCCCAGCCTTGCACGCTGCCGACCCTGCACCGCCTTTCGCCGGGCATCCCCCCCGGCCCCTATGCCTTCGTGGCCAAGGAAGGGCCGGAAGGGCTGCGGCTGGAAGGCGTGTCCAAGGTCGAATACTCCGGTTTTGCCGCCCTGCGCGGCCACATCGACTACCACGGCGGCACCCAGTTTCCGGGCCTTTCCTTGAGCGTTTCGGCTCCGGGCAAGCTGCGGGCGTCTCTGGTCTGCCCGGACCAGCCGGCGCTCTATCTGGAGCTGCGGGAAGGGCGGCTTTCGGTGTGCCATGACAACGCCTTTTCGCCAGTATTTTTGCCCCTTTGCCGCCAGGCGGCCCAGGCCTTGACTCATGGGGGCGAGGATTCCGGGGCCTTGGCCAGTCTGGTCAAGGCGACCCTGGCCCGGGTGTTCGCCCTGGCCGTGGCCGCCGGCCATGGCGGCATGTTCGTTTTCCTGCCGCCCGACCGGGCCGAGGCCGCCATCGCCAGGACGCTCCTGTCGCCTGGGGTCGGCGTGGCCTGGCCCAACCTCGGTCGGGTGGCCCAGAATCTGGCCGGCGCGGGCGGCGGCCAGACCGTGCATCTGGAACAGTGGGACACGGCCACCCGGGTGACGGCCCAGGCTTCCTGCGTGGACGGGGCGGTGATCCTGGACGCCGCCTTGTCGGTGCAGGCTTTCCGGGTGGAGCTGCTGGCCCGCGACGAAGACGCCTTGCCGCTTTGCCTGTCCCTGTCGCCCCAGTCCACGGAGCTGGTGCCCACGGCTTCCCTGGACATCAGCGGTTTTGGCACCCGCCACCGCAGCGCCGCTCGCTACGTGGCCAGAGCTCCCGGGGCTGTGGCGGTGGTGGTGTCCCAGGACGGCGAGATGCGGGAATTCGTCCGACTGGCCGATGGGCGGGTGGGCGTTTGCGGGCCGCTGGCCCCCATGTCCGTGTCGGCTCCGGCGGCTTGATCTCCGTATTGACGCTTTCTAAAGCGCCGGGAAACAGCTATGCTCGCTTACCGCGAGCCAATGTCGTAATGGACGCTGGCCGCGCCGTGCATGCATGAAGAGAGGGAAAGGCATGGGAGACAATAAGAGACGCCGCAGCCGGGTCTGCGCCCAGTTCGACGCCTACGTGTACATCGACGGGGAGAAGATCCCGGTCAGCACCCAGAATCTGAGCCTCAAAGGGGCGCTTTTCTGCCCTGAGCCGCGCTTGGCCCCAGGGCGGGACTGCACGGTGGTTTTTGAACTGGCCAAGGACATCAAAGTGCGACTTAAGGCCACGGTCGTGCGCTCCAATGACGAGGGCGTAGCCATCGATTTCGACAGCATGGACGAGTCCGCCTTTTTTCATCTGCGCAACATGGTGCGCTATTCCTCGCAGGACGCCGACCGCATCGACGACGAACTGCATGTGCCGGCCTTTGACGTGGACCGCGAAGGGGGCGGCTCTTGAAGATGCGGCGATTGCTTGCGACGTGTGTCCTGTGGCTGTCGGCCTGCCTGGGCAGCCCGGCTCTGGCCGGCGGCCTTGATCAGGCCAAGGCCGCCCTGACCGCCCTGGACGCCAAGGAATACCCGTCGGCCATAGCTCAGCTCACCGAGGCCATGGATTCCAACGAGCTCCCGGCCGAACAGGCCCACCTGTTCCTGGCCGCCCGAGGCTACGCCCGGGCCGCCATGGGCGACTACAACGCCGCCATCGACGACTATTCCAAGGCCGTCCAGCTCGACGCCAGCTACGTGTCGGCCATCTACAACCGGGGCAACGCCCATTTCGCCCTGCGCCAATACGACCAGGCCATCGACGACTACTCCCTGGCTCTGGAGACCGACGCCAGAGACGCCAAATTGCTCAATAACCGGGGTTCAGCTTGGTTTAAAAAGGGCAACCTGCAAAGTGCTATGGCCAATTTCTCCCTGGCCATCGAAGCCTCGCCCGACGATCCCGACCTCTACCTCAATCGCGGCAAGGTCTACGAGGCCCTGGGCGAGCCGGACAAGGCCCGTGAGGACTTTTTACAGGTCAAAAAGCTTGATTCTTCCGCCAAGACGCCTCTTGATTAGCCGCGTTCTCCCTAGACACGTCGGGCCGTTGCCCCTGCCGTAACGGACTTTCCCGCGGCCGCAGGACTCGGGTCGCGTCCACGGACAGCGCATACGGCGCTTTGTTGGCAACACGCTAGAACAATGAAATTTTCTTAACACATGCCAACGTGTTGTTCAGGGACGCGGCGCGAGGCCGCGTTTTTTCGACGCACCCTTTCGGGCCCTTCCAAAGACAGTCAAATCGTCCTTGACCAGGACGCCCAGCCGTGCTTGAGTCTGTAATAGGGACCAGTTCCCGGAGGAGGCTCCTATGGGTATGTGGAAACGCTTTTTGGCGGCCGCCGTGGCCGGCGCGCTGTGTCTGGTGGTCGAAGTTGGGCCGACGCCTGCCGCCCAGGCCGGCGATCAGGGGGTGGTGGTGGCCCAGTGGCAACAGCCGCAACAGCAGGGCGGACAACGGCCGCAAGGCCAGCAAGGCGGCCAGCGGCAGCAGGGTCAACCCCAGCAGCAAGGCCAGCCGCAGCAGCAAGGCATGCCCCAGCAGCAGGGCGGTCCGGCCAACAACTCCTGCGTCCAAAGCTACCAGCGCTGCGTCATGATGTGCGCCGGCGTCGGCAACTGCGTCAACAACTGCAATATCGGCTACGCCGTCTGCCAACAACAGCAAGGCGGCGGCAGTTAAGCAGGGGAGCAGGAGAAGAATGCCTCCGGCGGGGGGGGGGGGGGGGGGGGGGGGGGGGGGGGGGGGGGGGGGGGGGGGGGGGGGGGGGGGGGGGGGGGGGGGGGGGGGGGGGGGGGGGGTGG
>JAEZEM010000317.1 GCA_023417745.1 Pseudomonadota bacterium | reverse complement strand
TGAAATTGAGCATCTTGTCCATCATCCAGGGGAAGGCCAGCAGCAGCGCGATGAACATGGACAGGATCTTCGGCACGAAGGTGAGCGTCATTTCCTGAATCTGGGTGGCCGCCTGGAGCACCGAGACAACCACGCCGACGACAAGGCTCACCGCCAGCATGGGCATGGCCAGGAACAACGCCAGCTCAATGGCCTGGCGCGACAGGGCGACAACCATATCCGTGGTCATGGCGGGTGCTCCTTATGGCTTGCGCGGCCCGCTAGAGCGCACCGCGCCGTCTTATTCCAAGTAATGCCGCCGAACACGGCGGCAATGTCCTTGCTTCTTCTTCTGGCCGCTTTTTCGCGATCACGCGGTCAAAAACCAGCACCGTCGCTTCTCGTCCCACTTTGTCCGTTGCTTAGGCTTTCGAGCGGGTCAAAGCTCCAAGCCGAGTCAAAAACCCCTTAAACCCTTTCTTCCGTCGGGGTTTCCAAAGGGGCTCAGCCCCTTTGGCCGCCGGAGGCCTCTTCTCTTCTCTTTCTTCCCACTCTTCCCGCTCTTCTCACGCTTCTCTTCTCACGTCGAAAACGAGTTGACCAGCGAAGCCACGATCAGTCCCCAACCATCTACGAGCACGAACAACAGCAGTTTGAACGGCATGGCGATGGTGGCTGGCGGCAGCATCATCATGCCCATGGCCAGCAGAATCGACGAGATGACCATGTCGAGGATGAGGAACGGGATATAAATGAGAAAGCCGATGGTGAACGCGGTCTTGAGCTCGCTGATCATGAACCCGGCGGCCAGCATGATGGTCGGCACTTCGCTCTTGTCCTTGGGGCGTTCCATCTTGGTGATGGTGTAGAAGACGGAGAGGTCTTTTTCGCGCGTGTGTTTGAAGAGAAATTCGCGCATCGGCGCTTCGGCTTTCTTGAGCGCGTCGGTGAAGCTGATTTCTTCGTTCATGTAGGGTTGCAGGGCGTTGTCGTTTATCGCCTTGCCGGTGGGGTACATGATGACGGCCGTCAGAAAAATGGCGAGGCTGGCCAGGATTTGCGTCGGCGGCACCTGCTGCACGCCCATGGCCTGTCGCAGGAAGGAAAACACCACGATGATGCGGGTAAACGAGGTGACGGTCAGCACGAACGACGGGGCCAGGGATAGGACGGTCAGGGCAAAAAGGATTTCGAGCAGGGTGGAGACGCGTTCGGGCGAGGTCTGTCCGGCGGCCAGGGAAAGCGACAGCGACGGCGCGTCCTGGGCCAGGGCCAGGGCCGGGATGGCCAGCAGCGCCCCGAAAAAGGCCAGGACCAACAGGCGGCTAGGGCGCATCATCGGGCTGGGCCGTCTTGGCGGCCAGGGTGTCGGCGAAATCGGCGTTTGCGGCATGGTCGACCTCGGCGAGGCGGGTGATGGAATGCTCGGTGACTCCGAGCACCAGATCTTTATTCAAGAACCGCACCACCACCACGGATTTCTTGGGTCCGACCGACAGATGGTCCGTGAGGCGCAGGTTTCCGCCCCGCCCGCCCGGTCCCAGGCCGATCTTGGGGCCGTAGCGCTTGAGCAGCCAGAAGGCGGCGAAGATGACCCCCAGCAGCACGGCCAGGGTCAGGCCCATCTTGAGGGCCACGCCGGTCAGGCCGTATTCGACTGCCGGCAAGGGGGCGATGGGATCAGGCAAGCTGTTTCACCCGTTCGATGGGGCTGATGATGTCGGTCAGGCGCACGCCGAATTTTTCGTTGATGACCACGGCTTCGCCCCGGGCCACGAGTTTGCCGTTGACGTAGATTTCCAGTGGTTCGCCGGCCAGCTTGTTGAGTTCGATGACCGAACCCTGGCCGAGCTGCAGCAGTTCGTTGATTAAAAGCTTGGTGCGCCCCAGTTCGGCCGAGACGTCCAGCGGGATGTCCAGGATGAAGTCGAGGTCGCGGCGGATGTTGTCCGGCCGCTGGGCCTTGGCTTCGGGCGTCATGTCCTTGAACTTGGCCTTGGCGCTTTGGCGCGACATGGCTTCCTGGTCGCGTTCGCGCTTGATGGAGGTCTCTTCCTCGTCGGCCAGGGCGGCGGCCCATTCGGCGGCCAGGGCGTCGTCGCCTCCGCCTCCGCCGCCTCCACCACCGGAAGGCTGGTCAAAAAGCGCGTCGATGTCGGTCTGGGAGGCCGGTTTTTCGTCCTGGTCATCCAGGGCGGCGGCCCATTCGGCGGCGAGTTTGTCCTGGTCGATGTCGTCGGGAGTCATGGTGCTACCTCGCGGCGGCGCGGTGTTTTATTGGATGACGAAATCCGTGAAATAGACCCGGGAGACCTTGGGCTGGCCGACGGCCTGGTTGAGGCGATCCACGATCTCCTTGCGCAGGAGAATCTTGCCTTCCAGGGTGCTTAAATCCTGGGAGGTCTTGGAGGACAGGAGCATGAGCAGGGCGTCGCGAATCTTGGCCTTGTTGTCTTCGAGCAGTTCCGGGTTGCTGGTCACTTCCACTTCGAGCACCACCTTGAGGTAGCGCCGGGCGTTGGGATCGGCCAGGTTGACCACGAAGGGGGGCAGGGCCACGTTGTTGGAGGCGGCCTTGTCCTTGCCGCCGCCGTGACCGCCGCCGCCCTTGGCTTCGCTTTTGGCTTCGCCGTGGCCGCCCTCGGCCTTTTTCTCGGCCGGCGCGGCTTCGGCGTGGGCGTCGGCCTTGGGCGCTTCGGCCGGCGCGGCCCCGTCGGCGGGCGCGGCTGCCGGCGGTTTGGCGGCGAAAAACGTCAGGTAGGCGAAGTAGCCGCCGCCGCCCAGGACCAGCAGCAGCACCACCAGGATGATATACTTGATGAGCCCGGATTTTTTCTTTTTCGGTTGTTCTTCGGGCGCGGCTTCTGCCATGGCTCCCTCCGGAAATCTACATTCTTGGGCCGAACAGGTCGGTGCCCACCCGCACGTGGGTGGCTCCTTCCAGGATGGCCGCTTCCAGGTCGCCGCTCATGCCCATGGAAAGCGTCGGCAGCGGCCGACCGAGCCGTACGGACAGGGCGTCGCGCAGCTGCCGCAGCCGGGCAAAGGCCGGTCGAGCCCCTTCGGGGTCGTCGAAGACCGGCGGAATGACCATGAGTCCGTCGAGGCGCAGATTCGGGCACGCGGCCACGGCCTCGGCCAGGGCGTCCAGGCCGTCCGGCGCGACGCCGGACTTTTGCCCTTCCCCGGCCACGTTGACCTGCAGGCACACGGCCTGGGTCAAATGCTGGGCCGCCGCTTTGTTTTGCAATATATGCGCCAGCTCGACGTTGTCCACCGTGTGGATCAGCTCGAAGCGCCCCACGGCCAGCTTGGCCTTGTTGCGCTGGAGATGGCCGATGAAATGCCAGGACAGCCCGGCCGGCGCGGCCTCGATCTTCGGCAGGGCCTCCTGGATGTAGGATTCCCCGAAGAGGGTCTGGCCGCAGGCGGCAAGTTCGGCCACGGCCGCAGTGTCGTGGAATTTCGACACCGCCACCAGCGTCACATCCGAGGGGGCGCGGCCGCAAGCCCGGCAGGCCGTCCCTATGCGCTCCAAAACGCCCGTCAGGCGCGTTTTCGCCGTTTCCTCGCCCACGAGTCCCGCTCCTGCCGAAAAGCTACTGGCCAAGGCCCAGATCGCGCAAAAAGGCCCGGTCATCGGTCCAGTCCGGCCGCACCTTGACCCACAGCTCCAAAAAGACCTGGCCGCCCAGCATCTCCTCAATGTCGGCCCGGGCTTTCTGGCCCACGTCCTTGAGGCGCTCGCCGCCCTTGCCGATGACCATGGGCTTGTGGCTTTCCCGGGTCACGTAGATGGCGGCGCGGATCTTCGTCAGCCCGGGCTTGGACCGCTCATCCCAGTCTTCAATGGTGACGGCGGTGGAATAGGGCAGCTCCTCGCCAAGGGCCAAAAAGAGCTTCTCGCGCACGATCTCGGCGGCCAGAAACCGCACCGGAGCCGTGGACACCTCGTCCGGGTCGAACTGGTGCTGGCCCTGGGGCAACCGGGCCAGCAGAGCGGCCAGCAGGTCGTCCACGCCAAGGCCGGTCAGCGCGCTTATGGGAAAGATCTCGGCCGTCGGCAAGGCTTCGGACACGGCCGCCAGGACCGGCAGCAGCCGGGCCTTTTCGCGCACCACGTCGGCCTTGTTGAGCGCGATGAGCACCGGCAGCCGGCCGTCGCCCACGGCCTTGACGATGGGGCGCAGGTCCGGGGCCAGGCCGTCCAGGCGGCGGGCGTACTGGGCCGCGTCGAGAATGAGCAGCACCACGTCGGCCTGGCCCAGGGCGGCGTAGGCCGAACGCAACAGCAGCGGGGCGATGCCGCGTTTTTGGCGGTGCAGGCCCGGGGTGTCCAGGAACACGGCCTGAAGGTCGCCCTGGGTGATGATGCCGCTGATGGAGTTGCGGGTGGTCTGCGGCTTGGGCGAGACAATGGAAATTTTCTGGCCGATGAGGCGGTTAAGCAAGGTGGATTTGCCGGCGTTGGTGGGGCCGAGCATGACCACGTGGCCGAAGCGGGAGGCGTTTTCCAAGGAAGGCTCCGAGGCGGACGGAAATTTCGTCGCCGTGCATCATTATTAAAAAGTCATACGCGAAAACATCATAGGCAAGTATCCCGGCCCGGGGCAAACGGCAACCCTTGCCTTGCACCCTCGGGCTGGCTATAGCACGCCTGCCATGGGAAAGGACCTTATCATCGTCGAGTCGCCGGCCAAGGTAAAGACCATCAAGAAGTTTCTCGGCAACGCCTATGCCGTGGAAGCTTCCGTCGGTCATGTGCGCGATCTTCCCTCCAAAAAATTGGGTGTGGATGAAAAAGACGACTTCGCGCCGCAATATCAAATCATTCCGGGCAAGCAGAAGGTGGTTTCCAAACTGAAGGAAGCCGCCGCTTCGGCTTCGACCATCTATCTCGCCCCCGACCCCGACCGCGAAGGCGAAGCTATTGCCTGGCACGTGGCCCAGATCGTCCAGGACGCCGGCGTGCCCGTGCATCGCATCCAGTTCAACGAGATCACGGCCAAGGCCGTGCGCGAGGCGCTTTCCCATCCCCGCGACATCAACGAAAAGCTTTTTCTGTCCCAGCAAGCCCGGCGCATCCTGGACCGGCTGGTGGGTTACAAGGTTTCGCCCATCCTGTGGCAGAAGGTCAAAAGCGGCATCTCGGCCGGCCGCGTCCAGTCCGTGGCCTTGCGCCTGGTCGTTGACCGCGAAAAGGAACGCCGGGCCTTCATGCCGGTGGAATACTGGAATTTCAAGGCGCGCCTGGCCGCCGACACGCCCCCGGAGTTCGAGGCCGAGCTGGCCAAGTACCAGGGCAAGAAGCTCGAAATCGGCAGCGCCGAAGCGGCCGCCGCCGCCGAGGCGGCCATCATGGGCCAGCCCTTCGTCGTCACGGCCGTGACGGAAAAGGAACGCAAGAAGTCCCCGCCGCCGCCCTTTATCACCTCGACCCTGCAGCAGGCCGCCAACCAGCGCCTGGGCTATTCGGCCAAGCGCACCATGGGCGCGGCCCAGAAGCTCTACGAGGGCCTGGAACTCGGCGACAGCGGCACGGTGGCCCTTATCACCTACATGCGTACCGACTCCACGCGCATCGCCGACGAGGCCCGCGACGCCGCCCGGGAATACATCACCGAGGCGCTCGGGCCGGACTACTACCCGGAAAAGGCCCGCCATTTCCGCTCCAAGGCCGGCGCCCAGGATGCCCACGAAGCCATCCGGCCCATTGATGTGCGCATCACCCCGGCCGACGTCAAAACCCTTTTGCCCAAGGACCTCTTTTCCCTCTACAAGCTCATCTGGGAACGCTTCGTCGCCTCCCAGATGGCCGAGGCGAGGTTCTGGGACACGGCCGTGGACGTCACGGCCGGCCCCGGGCTCTTCAAGGCCAAGGGCCAGCGCCTCATTTTCCCCGGCTACTTGAAGGTCCACGGCCAGGAGGCCGGCGACGAGGCCAAGTCCTTGCCCAAGCTCGACAAGGGCCAGGAACTGACGCTGCTCGAACTCAAGAAGGAACAGAAGTTCACCCAGCCGCCGCCGCGCTACACCGAAGCGTCGCTGGTGCGCGAGCTGGAAGAAAAAGGCATCGGCCGGCCCTCCACCTACGCCGCCATCATTTCCACGCTCATTGACCGCGACTACGCCCGGCTGGAGGAAAAGCACTTCGTGCCCTCCGAACTCGGCGAGACCGTATCGGACCTGCTGGCCGAACACTTCGTCAAAATCATGGATGTCGGGTTCACCGCCGGCATGGAAGAAGCCCTGGACGCCGTGGCCGACGGCCGCACCGACTGGGTCAATCTGCTCAAGGACTTCACCGAGGACTTCAATCCGACCCTGGCCAAGGCGGCCAAGGACATGGCCAAGGTCAAGGCCGGCAAGGAAACCGACGTCAAGTGCGAGCTGTGCGGCAAGCCCATGGTCATCCGCTTCGGCAAGGCCGGCGAATTCCTGGGCTGCTCGGGCTACCCCGACTGCAAGAACACCAAGGAATTCGACCGTGCCCCGGACGGCGCGGTGATTCCCCGGGAACGCAAGGCCGAGGAAGTCGCCTCGGTCGGGGCCTGCCCCACCTGCGGCAAAGATCTGGTGGTCAAAAAATCCCGCACCGGCAGCCGGTTCATCGCCTGCACCGGCTGGCCCGACTGCAAATACACCAAGCCGCTGTCCACCGGCGTCGCCTGCCCCAAGGAAGGCTGCTCCGGCACGCTGGTCGAAAAAAGCTCCAAACGCGGCAAGGTGTTCTACGCCTGCGACGCCTACCCCCAGTGCGATTTCGCGGTCTGGGACTGGCCCATAAATGAACCCTGCCCCCAGTGCGACTCCAAGATCCTCGTGCGCAAAAAGACCCGCGACGGCGAACTCATCACCTGCCCCAGCAAAAGCTGCCGCTACAAACGCGCCGTGGGCGGCAAAAAGGACGAGGGAGAGGGCGAGGAATAGAGCGGTAGAGCTGGAGAGGGATGAGAAGCGAAGAGGGTAAGAATGCCTCCGGCGGCCGGGGGCCTGAGGCCCCCGGACCCCCCACTTGGAGAAAGGTTTAAGGGGGGGGTGGCGACGAACGTTGGCGACGAAGCGGATGTTCGTCCGGGAGAGCAAGGCCATACGCCGTTCTTCCGACGGCTTTGCTGTTGAGCGAAAAAAGAAAAAAGTTGGTTCTGGATAAGAGGTTATGCCCGGCTCCAACAATGAGGCCACCGGCCGCTCTTCCGACCGTTCTTCGGGTTACGCGAAAATAAAAAAATTGGTTCTGGCTTTTTAAGGGGTTGCTTCGGCAACCCCTTTTTGCGTCCAGCCCGTCGCGCCGCGACTTACGGCTGCTCTCCCCCCATACGTCCGGCCGCGTCGCTGGCCTTCCCGACCGCGCTCGCCGCCGCCGTGGCCCCGATCACCAGCGGATTGTCGGCGTCCAGCCACAGCTGCCCCCCGCCCGTGGTCGTAAATCGTACGCCAAACCCCTCGCCGCTAACAGGAAACGTCAACCGCACCCGGTTATCGAAGCCTTCCCCGCGCTCGGGAAAATCCCCCTGCCTGTGCACGGCCCGGCCAAGCTCCCGGCCGTCGGCCGCCACCGCCGTCACGGTGATCGTCTGGTCCGGCCCGGTCAGGCGCGGACAATACGACACCGAGCCGGCCGCCGCCGCCGGACCACCCACGGCGTAGACAAGCTCCAGGCCCAGGGCCGGGTCTTCGGCCTGGATGTAGCTCCCCCACTGGCGCACGCCCCGGGCTACGGTCACGGCCGCCGTGTAGCCGCCGTCGGTCCGTTCCACCCGGTCGGCCGCCGGCATGGCGATAAGCCCGGTCTCGGGCCGGGGCCGGTAGAACGTGTACGGCCCGGCCGTCTCGGCTGGCTCGTAGTAAAGCCCGACGAGACTGAGCAACTTGCGGCTGACAAAGGCCCGGGAATCCACGAACCGGGCGGCCAGCCGGCCGCGCACCGCCGCCGCCATGGGCGAATCGGCCATGGCCGCCAGCCCCAGGCGGTCGTACATGTCGGTCTCGAAGGCGTCGTAAACCCACAGTTTGCCGTAAGCCGGCGTTGCGGCAAAGAGAAACGCCCCTTCGGCGTCGGCCAAAAGCGGCCCGTCGATGCCGGAAACGATGTTCCGGGCGGCCTCGGCTTCGACCACGGCGGCCGGGCGCGGGGCGAGGGGCGCGGCCGACAGGGCGTGCAGGGTGATGCCGGCCGGGAGGCAGCCGGCCAGGGCCAGGGCGGCCAGCCCCCGGGCCACCGGACCACGCCCGGCCAGATAGCCGGCCAGCCGGGCCGCGCCCAGGGCGCAGAGCGTGGCCGGCAGCAGGAAATGGTTGGTGTCCGCTCCGCCCCACATGAGCGTGCGCCACAAAAAGGGGACAAAGGCCAGGAGCAGCGCGTCGGGCAGCGGCAGGCGACGCCGCACGGCGCAAAGGGCCAGCCAGCCGGCGTAGGCGGCCAGAAGCGGCGTATGGCCGGCGGCGAACTCGCGCAGGCGGGCATAGGCCACGCCGGAGCTGTTGTCGGCGGCCAGGCCGGTCATGGCCTTGGGAAAGAGCACGGTCTGGACCCAGATTCCCGGGCCGAACCAGGCCAGGCAGGCCAGCCCGAGGATCGCGCCGCCGCCGGCCAGCCCGGCCAGGGCGTAAAGCCGCTCCCGGCGCGACAGGCGAAAAACGAACAGCAAGGCGGCATAGGCCCCGGCCAGGGGCCACATCTGTTGCTTGCCCAGACAGGCCAGGGCCACAAGCAGGCCGCTGGCCGCGAAAAGTCGCTCCTTGCCGCGCCGCCGGGCGGCCTCGAACACGGCCACGGCCACAAGCAGGCAGCCCACGGCCAGGGTGTCGGGTTTGCAGACAAAGGCGTTGCCCATCTCGGGCTGGGCAAAGGCGCTAAGCGCCGCCAAAAGGCCGGTCAGCGCGCCGACAAGCGGGTCCAACGTCTTGCCGTCCAGCCGGCGGCCCAGGAAAAAAAGCGCGGCCAGGATGGCTGCCCCGCCGGCCAGGGCGGCCAGTTTGCCGGCCAGCAGCGCCGATCCGGCCAAAGGCGTCAGGGCCGCCGCCGCGAGGTAGAAAAGCGGCGGGTAGAGCGTGACGAGGCGCGGCCAGGGCGGGCTGGCCCCGGGGTAGATGTCGGCCCCCCGGGCCAGGAGCCAGCCCTTGAGGGCTTCACGGCCTTCCAGGGCGTTGACGGCCAGGGGCGAGAGGAGTTCGGGCAGCCGCGCCTGGACGAGCAGATCCCAGCCGGCCAGGCCGGCGGCCAGCACGGCGTAGAGGAGGCAGCCCCGGATAAACGGCGCGTCCGGGCCGGGACTTGGGGCTGACCGGCGGCGGGAGAGCAGCATGGTCAGCATAGGCAAGGCAGCGGCCGCCAGGAGCGGTTCGCGCCAGTGGCCCAGGGCCACGGCGGCGGCCAGCAGACAGCCGGCCACGGCCAGGGAGACGAGGGTGTTTCGGGTCATGTTGGGGCGCAGTATCGCCCTGCCGCCCCGGTCTGGCAAGAACAGGGCGGCAGGGCGGCGTTACATGTAGCCCAGGGCGCGCAGCTGCTCCATGGCGTCTTCCTTGTCCTGGTCGCGGCCGGCCCGTTCGCCGCTGCGGTCGCTGAGGTCCTGTTCCCAGGCCGGCAGATCGCTTTTGCGGACGGTGCCGCTAAGCGTCCCGAGGCTGCGGTAGCCCTTGGCGTAGAGGGAGCAGTGGGGCAGGCCATGGGCGCGCGTTATGGCCCAGACGTCGGCCTCGCGCATGTGCAGGATGGGGTGGACGCGCAGATGGGGCGGAGTTTCGCGCGGGCTTTCGTAGAGTTCGCCCTCCCGGGCCGGATGCTCGTCCCAGCGGATGGCCGTGGCCAGGGCGGCTACGCCATTGTCGCGTAGGAAGGCGTTCATGGGCAGCACTTTCATGAGCTGGTTGCCCAGCGGCGATTCCGGGTCAAAGGGGAAGCCCGGGCCGGTGAAGCCGGTGCGGGCCGCCTCGTCGCGCACGGCCTGGGACAGGGTGGACAGGTCGATGTAGTCGCCGATGGCCGGCTGGCGGTCGAGAATCTCGTGGTTGGCGGCCAAGTGGACGTCGAGGCCCCAATCAGCGGTAAGGCGCTGTTGGAAATCGAGGATTTCCGGGAACGGGTCGCCTTCGTCGATGGTCAGCACGCGCGGCATGTTTCGGCCGGTCTCGCGGCACAGCTCCCGGGCCAGCCACAGGGTCAGCGTGCTGTCCTTGGCTCCGGTCCAGGCGATCCAGAAGGCGTCGCCGAAACGGTCCATGGCCCCGGCCAGCACGCGCTTGGACAGGGCGATTTTCTCTTCAAGGGGCAGGTCGAGCAGGGCGTGGTCCATGGGTATCGGTCCTTGGCGGTCGGATGCGCCGCCGGGGGTGATCCGGGCGGCAAGGCCGTCATAACGCGGTTGCGGGCTTTTATTCCAGGAAAAAAGGCTCTTGGCCGGCTGCGGCCATGTGCTCCCGAAAGGCCAGGAAGTACAGGTAATGGCTGGGCTGGGCGATGACGGCGGCGGACAGGCGCGCGGCAAAGGCGGCGGTGTTGGCCCGGGCCGCCTCCTCGGCCGACATGCCGTTGTCATCGGGCGCGACCAGGGGCAGCGCGTCTTCGATGCGCAGGGTGAGGCTGCCGGACGGGGCGCGCTCCATGAAGCAGGGCAGCACGGCGCAGCCGGTTTTGCCGGCCAAGAGCATCGGCCCCAGGGAAAAAAGGGCCTGCCGGCCCAGAAACGGTACGGGAGCGCGTTTTTCGCCGCCGCCGCCGTCCATGGCCACGCCCAGGATGTGGCCGCCGCGCAGGCAGGTGAACGCGCCCTTGAGGCTGCCGAAAACGTCGATGTGGGTCACGGGCAGGGTCTGTTCGTGGGCCCAGCGCAGTTCCCGGGTGCGGCGCACGGCGGCGCTTCGGGCCTCGGGGAGTTTTTCATTGAGCTTTGTGGCCGGGGCCGAGAGCTGGCACATGCGGTAGCCGGCATGGCCCACGGCGGGCATGACCATCTGGTTGGCCCCGTAGTGGCCAAAAGCCAGCATGACGCCGCGTCCCTGGGCCAGGGCGGCGTCCAGGCGCTCGCGGCCCTCCATGCGAACATGGGCGGCCGTCACGGCCGGGGTGAGCCTGGGGAAGTAGAGCACTTCGAGGTCGGTCTGGCAGAACTGGATCAAGGCTTCCCGAGCCAGGGCCAGACGCGCGGCCGGATCGGCCGGCACGCCGGGAACGAGGCGGGCCGCCTGGGCCATGCCGCCAAGCCGGGCGTTTGGCACGCGGCCAAGCAGGCTCCCCAGCCTTCGGGCCAGGGCCAGGGCGCGCGGCAGGGGCAGGGCCTGGACCAGGCGCTTGAACGGATGCCAGTAGCACCACACCAGGGCGTCGCGGACGGCTCGCATGGGACCTCGAAAAGGGAGTTTAGGTTGCGTTTCCGGCTACCATGGCCGGGACCGGGGCGCAAACGAAACGGGCCGCCGGCGCAAAGCCGGCGGCCCGTGAACAGGGTCTTAGCGAGGATCAGGCCAGGGCCTTGGGCCGGCGGCCGGAAGCCAGGGCCGGGGACGGCCGGCGGCTGGTCACGGCCTTGGCGGGGCTGGAGGAACCGCCGCCTTCGGCCTGCATTTCGCTTATAAGCGAGGCCAGTTCGCGGGCCTGGTCGGCCAGCTCGTCCACGGCCCGACCGGCCATGTCCATGGCCTGGGCCGATTCGGAAGCGATGCGGCTGACGTCTTCAACGCTGCGGTTGATTTCTTCCGAGGTGGCGGACTGCTGCTCGGAAGCGGTGGCGATGGAGCGCACCTGATCGGCGGCGGCGTCGACCAGCCGCACGATTTCGCCCAGGGTGCCGCCAGCGGTGGCGGCCAAGCCGGCGGCTTCCTCCACGGCGGAAACGGCCTGGGCCACGTTGTCGTAGTTCTTTTTGGTGCCGTTCTGGATGCCGCGTATGGCGTCGCCGACTTCCTTGGTGGCGGTCATGGTCTTTTCGGCTAGCTTGCGCACCTCGTCGGCCACGACGGCGAAGCCGCGACCGGCCTCGCCGGCCCGGGCGGCCTCGATGGCGGCATTAAGCGCCAAAAGGTTGGTCTGGTCGGCGATGTCGGAGATGACGCCGAGCACCGCGCCGATGCTTTCGGCCTGATGGCCGAGGGTTTCCATATCGGTGCGGGATTGTCGGGCATTGTCGTTGACCCGGGTGAGGAATTCGGCCACCCGGGAAACGGCCACCGCCCCTTCCTCGGCCTTGCCGCGCGCCTGGGCGGCGGTATCGGCGGCCTGGCCGGCGTTTCGGGCCACTTCCAGCACGGTGGCGTTCATTTCTTCCATGGCCGTGGCCGTCTCGCCGACCCGGGCGGCCTGGTTCTGCGCGCCGTTTCGGGCCTGATCGATCTGGCCGGTGAGGTCGTCGGAGGCCGAGGCCAGGACGCCGGCCACGCCTTCCAGGCGTCCGGCCGCCTGGAGCATGCCTTCGGCCCGGGCCCTTTGGGCTTCCTTGGTCGCTTCCTCGGCCTGGGCCGTGGCGACCCGGGCGGCGTCGGCCTGGCTGGCCGCTTCGGCGGTCTTCTGATCGGCTTCGGTGATTTTGGCCTTGAGGTTGGCGATCATGGCCACGAACACGCCGTAGACGCCGCCTTGGCCCTCCACGGGCTTCAGCGCGACATCAAGATGGCCGGCGGCCACGGCCGAGGCGACCTCGCCCAGGTAGCTGGGGTCCTGGCCGAGCTGGCCGATGACGTTGCGCACAAGCCAGACGGCCAGGACGACGCCGAGGATAAGGCCGGCGGCCATGAGGGAAAGCACGACGGCGCGCCCGGAGTCGTAGGCGGAAACGGCGGCGGCGGCCGATTTCGCGGCCCCCTTGTCGTTTACCTCGATGAGAATGTCGAGATACTTTTGGGCATCCTGGATGCGCTTGGCCGCGTCGCCGGCGGCGATGGCGGCGGCGGCGACGTTGTCGTTGACGCGCGACAGGGCCATGGTTTTTTCGTGCAGTCCCAGGAAGGCGTTCCAGGCGTCCATGAACTTCGGGAAGTTCTCGCGTTCTTCCGGCTCGCTCATGAGCGGCCTATAGATTTCGATGCTTTTTCCAATATCTTTTTTGATGTCCGCTAACTGTCGCTCATATTCTTCCATGGCGGCCTTGTCGGTGGTCAACAGATGGACAAGTTCCAGCCGTCGAAAAGCGGAAGTTTGGTTGGTGAGCTTGCCGACGATCTTGATGCTCGGCAGCCAATTCTTGGCCAAGTCGCTGGTGTTGCTGTTTATGGACCCCATCTCCTTGACGGCATAGAGGCCGAGACCGCAGAGCATGAACAGCAGGACAGCAAAACAGCAAGCGAGTTTCATGGACAGTTTCATGATGACCCCCGGAATTTCGTGCAAAAACAGTCGCGTCATTGGTGATGAGGTTTCAAGGTTCGCAGTATTTTTGCATGAGCAAAGAAAAAAGCGCCAGTTATTTCTTTGCAAGTTCAGCCTCTGCCGGAGTCGTCGGAGGTTGGATTGCATCGCGTTGGGCGTGTTGGGAGGGGTGCGGCGGGAGCGGGAAGGCAGGCGACAGGGGCGGCGGGGTCGCCCCGGAGCAGGGCTATTTACGGTGTTGGG
>JAEZEM010000245.1 GCA_023417745.1 Pseudomonadota bacterium | reverse complement strand
CCACCCCCTTCTGGCCGTCGTTGGAGCCATGGGCCAGGCTCACGCCCAGGCCCGAGAGGATGAGCGCCGCCCGCATGGCCGGCGGCGGCGGCGCGTCGCCCTGGGGCGGCCGGTGCAGGGCCGGATTTTTGAGCAGCTTTTGCAGCACAAGCAACAGCCCGCCGGCCAGGACGAAGCCGAGGATGGGCGAGATGAAAAGCGACAAACCGACTTCGACGGCCTTGTGCCAGTTGACTCCGGCCCCGGCCGGCAGGCCTTCGCGCACGGCGTTGGCCAGCCCCACGCCCAGGATCGCGCCAATAAGCGTATGGGAGCTCGACGCCGGCAGCCCCAGGTACCAGGTGCCGAAGTTCCACAGGATGGCCGAGACGAGCAGGGAAAAAACCATGGCCAGCCCGAGGTTGGAATTAACCGACACGAGCAGGTCCACCGGCAGCAGATGGACGATGGAATAGGCCACGGCAATGCCGCCGAGCAGCACGCCCAGGAAGTTGCAGACGCCGGAAAGCGCCACCGCCGTTCCCGCCCGTAGCGCCTTGGTGTAGATCACCGTGGCCACGGCGTTGGCCGTGTCGTGAAAACCGTTGACGAATTCGAAGGCCAGGGCGATCCCCAGAGACAGACACAAAAGGATCAGGGTATGGCCGTCAAGGCTGGCAAGGGACTGCAACATGCCGTACTCCGGTGCGGGTGGGAAAAAGCGGGCGCGAGCAGCGGCCAAGCCGCCCCTTCCCGTGGTGTATCCTCGAACAAAACAGCGGGCGTTTTGCTGGCAGCAAGCGAAAAACCATTGCACTCCCCCAAAATACCTACGTATTTATTGGAGTGCGCGATATCAGGTGCCTTCCACCAGATGCACCAGGGCCTGCCTGGCCTTGAGTTCCTCCACGGTGAAAATAAAACCGTGACGGGCGGCGTGGGCCACCAACTCGGAGAGCGGCAGGCCGCCGACCAAGAGCAGCCGGTCCTTGTCGGCCTGCAACCAGGCCAAAAATTGATCGATGGCTTCCTGACTCATGGCGTCCTCCGGGCCTGACCTTCGTGTCACGTCCATTAAACAATACGCTAATATTTTTAAGAAAAATTGATGGTTTTCATTCGTTGTCTGCGAAACGCCCCAGGCGTTTTGCGCGGACGCGACACTAGCCCAGTCGGGCCGGCCGCGTACAGGCCAAACCGGTGAAGGTTGCGTGAGTCTCCCATGACAAAGGCGCAACGCGGGGAAAACCCGGCCAAAGCGCAAAAAAACAAACCGGGCTTCACCTTTTCTTCATAATCGGGTGCTACAGCCAATGACGCGCCCGGATCGTCTCCCCGGGTCGCCAAGGAGGAAGTTCGTGAACAAGCTTTTCAAATACGACGGATTGCAGCAGCCCGACGTCATCGCCGCCTATCTGGAGGCCGTGCGTGACGGCTTCGCCTCGGGCGAGATCACCCTGTCCCAGGGCGAGGACGTGCTGCGCCTTATCCCCAAGGGGCTGGTGGCCGTAACCGTGGAAGGCAAGGCCAAGGGCGAGGACCGCAAACTCAAGCTGACCTTCCGCTGGAAGGAGCGCGAACAGGAATGTTCCGCGCCGCTATTAATCACCGCCCGGGACGAAGACGATGCTTGAGATCGAGCGCAATTTCAAATTCCTGCTCGTGGAAATCGAGCGACAGATCGCCGGGAGCATCGCTGTCCTGGAGCACCGCGACGAAAAGGCCATCGCCAAGATCGAGGCCCGCGACGACTATATCGACAACCTGAAAAGCGTCATCGAAAACGCCTGTTTCGCCACCCTGCACGGCGAGACCCGGCCCACCGCCCCGGAAGTGGCCCGCATCCGGGCGTTTCACATCATCGGCAGCAACCTCGAACGGGTGGGTGACCATGCCGTCAACGTGGTGCGCCAAACGCGCCACTACGACGACCCGGGGTGTTTGCTGCGCTACGCCTACAAGCCGTTTTTCCAGGAAATTCAGAACGCCCTGGACTGGATGCCCAAGGCCGTGCTCGAACATGACATGGCTGCGGCGCTGAAAATCTGTCGCTGCGAGCTGCATCTCGACCGGCTCTACAAGCAGGAGTTCGACCGCATCCGCGACGAACTGCGCACGGGGTTCAACACCGGCGATCTGCTCACCACCCTGTTTATTTTCCGCTACCTCGAACGCATGGGCGACGCCCTGCTCAACATTGGCGAAGCGGCCATCTTCGCCATCACCGGCGACAAATTCAAGATCCGCCAGTTCACCGCCTTAAACGACATCCTGGCCGCCGCCGGTCACGAAAATCCGCTGTCCGACGTGGAATTCGCCTCCATCTGGGGCACCCGCTCGGGCTGCCGCATCGGCCGGGTGCTGGAACGCGGCGGCGAAGGCGACTGCCACAAGGAAGTCATCTTCAAGGACGGCGACACGGGCAAGTTGCGCCAGGAAGCCGCCAACTTCGCCCGCTTCGAGTCCCTCATGCCCGGGCTGGTCCCCCACCTGGAGGCCTTTCGCGAAGGGAAAAAGTCGAGTTCCATGCTCATTGAGCTGCTTCCCGGCCAGACCATCCAGGATCTGTCGCTGTCCGGCGACCTCAAGCTGCTCGGCCGGGCCGTGGCCGCCCAGTGCCGCACTGCCGGAGAACTCTGGGAAAAGACCCTGACCCCCGGCCCCCGGCCCACCGGCTACCTCAAGCAACTGCGCGCCCGCCTGCCCGAGGTGCTCACCGTGCACCCGGGCTTTCGGGTCAAGCGCAAGGCCATCGGCGCCTATCCCCTGCCGTCCCTGGACGACATCGTCGACGCCGCCGAGGCCGTGGAGCAAACGCTTTTTGCGCCCTACAGCGTGCTGATCCACGGCGACTACAACACCAACAACATCCTCTACGACCCGACCGAGGACCGCATCCACTACATCGACCTGCACCGCTCGGCCGACGCCGACCTGGTGCAGGACGTCTCGGTGTATATGGTCTCCAACTTCCGCCTGCCCATCTTCGACAAGGCCAAGCGCGGCGTCCTTTCCGCCGTCATCCTGGAAATGCGTCGCTTCGCCGCCGCCTTTGCCGCCCGCCACGGCGACGCCACCTTCGACATCCGGCTGGCCTTGGGCCTTGGCCGGTCGCTTATTACCTCGACCCGCTTCGAACTGAGCGAACGTTTCGCCCGGCTCATGTTCCACCGGGGCGTCTTCCTGCTGCAGCGCGTGGCCGCCCATACCGGCGACCCGGCGGACTTCAGCCTCCCCATCGACGCTCTATGCTACTGAAAACCTGCCTGCAACCATGGAGAAACACATGAAAAAGATTGGCGTGGTGGGCATCCCCGGCGGCTGGTCCACCCTGCGTTTGCTGGACGCCCTGGAAGCCCGCACCGGTTATCGCCTGTGCATCGACATGGCCGAAGTGCGCCTGGACCTGGAAACGGGCAAGGCCTTTTACAAGGACAACGACCTGACGGAGCTCGACGGCATCATCGTCAAGAAAATCGCCCCGTCCTATACCCCCGACGCCCTGGACCGCATGGAGATCCTGCGCTTTCTCCATTCCGGCGGGCTGCCGGTCTTTTCCAACCCGGACAGCATGTTCCGGCTTATCGACAGACTGAGCGGCACGGCCGTGCTGCGCCGGGGCGGCATCCCCATGCCGCCGACCACCATCACCGAGGACGTCAGCGAAGCCGCCGCCGCCGTCTCGGACTACGGCCGGGCCGTGTTCAAGCCGCTGTACAGCTCCAAGGCCCGGGGCATGACCGTCATTGAGGAAGGCCCGGACATGCACGAGGAGATCGCCGACTACCAGGCCGCCGGCAACCGGGTCATGTACATCCAGCAGATGGTCTCCCACGCCGGCGGACACCACGACCTCGGCGTGTCCTTTCTCGGCGGCCAGTATCTGGCCACCTACGCCCGCCAGGGCAGCGGCAATTCCTGGGACACCACCACCCGCACCGGCGGCCGCTACGTGCCCCACAACCCGTCGGAAGAAATCATCGAACTGGCCCGCAAAGCTCAGAACCTGTTCCCGGGCATGGCCTTTACCTGCGTGGATGTGGTGGAAACCCCGTCCGGCGCGGCCATCTACGAAGTCTCGGCCTTCGGCGGCTTCCGGGGCCTGCTCGACGCCTGCGGCCTGGACGCGGCCGGGGCCTACGCCGACTTTGTCCTGAAGGAGATCGCATGACCGCCCCAACCATCGCCGGGCTCATGGCCCCCATCCTCGAAACCGCGCCCCTGGCTCATCGCCTGGAAGTCACCTTCGACGACGTGACCGTGGTTGTGGCCACCAACTCCCACGCCCTGTCGGAAAAGCTTAGCCGCTACTTCCGCGATTTCCTCGGCAGCGGCGGCACGACCGTCATCGAGGTCACGGCCGTCGAGGCCGGGCCGCCGGACTTCGACCTGCCCTTTGCCGTTCACCCCCGCGAACCGGGCAAGACCAAGCTCAAGGAAGCTTCCATCGACCTGTCCGACGGCCGGGTGGTCAAAAAGCTCCTCACCGGCCTCTTCTTCCTTTTCGGCCAAGGGAAAAACTACGCCGTAGGGCCGTGCCTGGAAAACGACAACCAGATCGTCAACTTCATCAACAACCGCTTCATCGAATGGCGCTTAAAGCGCGGGGCGCTGCTGTTCCACGCCGCCGGCGTCGCCCAGGGCGGCCAGGGCCTGGTCATCGCCGGTTTTTCCGGGGCCGGCAAATCGACCCTGGCCCTGGAAATCATGCGCCACGGCACGGAGTTCATCAGCAACGACCGGGTCATGGTTTCCCGCCAGGGCGACGGCCTCGTCATGCACGGCGTGGCCAAGATGCCCCGGGTCAACCCCGGCACGGTGCTTCATAACCCCAGCCTCGCCCCGGTCATGGACGCCGCCGACCGGGCCCGCTTCTCGGCCCTGCCCGTCGCCGAGCTGTGGGACCTGGAGCACAAGTACGACGCCTTTATCGACGAATGCTTCGGTCCGGGCCGGTTCAAGCTGGCCTGCCCCATGGCTGGGCTTATCGTCCTTCGCTGGAAGCGCGACGCCTCGCCCATGACCGCCGCCCGGGTGCGGCTGGCCGACCGGCGCGACCTCATGCCGGCCTTCATGAAGGACGTGGGCCTGTTCTACGAATTCGAGGACCCGTCCGAGCCGTCCATGGCCAGCCAGAACGCTTATCTAGAACTTTTGGGCGACCTGCCGGTGCTGGAAATCGACGGCGGCGTGGACTTCCACAAGGCGGCCAAGGCCAGCCTGGACTTTCTGGCCGCAGTGCGCCGCTAAGTGCCTATTGTGTAATGTTCGTGTCCGAAAGCAGGCGGACAGGGCGCCAAGCCGGTGGGAATCGGCAAAATGCCAATTCCGTAAGGTGATTGTCCGTCGTGATTCCGTCATGAGAAAGCCATCCCCGACTTGTAGGGCCTGATGCGGCATCGGGGGAGTCCTTGCCGGCCCTTCTGGTCGGTCTCCCCCGCGCATCGAATCGAAGGAGGCGTCATGACGCAACAGACGCAGCAAACGGCACCCCAGGCTCCCACCCATCCGGCCGCCCTCGGTCCTGAAGGACTGCGCTTGGCCCCGGAAGCGGCCTTTGTCAAAACCCTGGAACACTTCGTCCAGAAAGCCAACGTGTTCGCGGCCCTGGCCGCCAAACAAAAAATCGAGCCCTACGAGGCCTTCCAGCATTTGAACGCCTTGTGGCGGGACGTGGCCGCCGTAGGGGAAAACCTCACCGAACCCGTCCCTGTCGCCAAACCGGCCGCCATGGGCCTCACGGCGGCCCAAGCCCAGGAGCGACTGGCCAAGTACGGCCTCAACCAGGCCGCCGCCGCCAAGCGGATCACGCTGATCCACCGCCTGTTCGACGCGGTCAAAAACCCGCTGGTGCTCCTGCTTTTTGTCCTGGGCTCCATCTCCTACGCCACCAACGACGTCCGCTCGGCCGTGGTCATCATCGGCATGGCCGTCCTTGGCGTGACGCTTAAGGTCATCCAGGAGGCCAAGGCCGACACCGCCGCCGAGGAACTGCGCAAGATGGTTCACACCACGGCCACGGTGCTGCGCGACGGGAAACAGACGGAAATTCCCATGGCCCAGGTGGTCCCGGGCGACATGGTCCTGCTCGCCGCCGGCGACATGGTCCCGGCCGACGTCCAGCTCGTGCGGGCCAAGGATCTCCACGTCAA
>JAEZEM010000525.1 GCA_023417745.1 Pseudomonadota bacterium | reverse complement strand
GAATAACGGCGCTCCTGCGCCGAGATTCCCGGCCAAAATCCCGACCCCATCTTCGCGCCACGCCGCCAGCCGCCGTCCATCCTCCCACCCGCCTCTCTCACCCAGCCTGGGGGTCCGGGGGGCTAAGCCCCCCGGCGGGTGCGGGCAGAGCCCGCTCTTCCTCTTTCTCTCTCCCTCTGCTCCAACTCTCTCTCCCTCTCTCACCTCCTCCCAGCTACACCAGCCGCCCCAGCGCCAGGCCGGCGAACAGGGCGGCGAAGCCGAGGATGGTTTGCAGGCCGAGGTTGGCGAAAAGGGCGAGGTAGCGGTGGTCTTCGAGGAGGCCGCCGCTTTCGAAGATGAAGGTGGAGAAGGTGGTGAACGCGCCCATGAAGCCGGTGAGCAGCACGACGCGCGCTTCGGTGCGAAGCAGCATGCGGTCCGCGCCGGCTTCCCAGACCAGGCCGAAGAGGAAGCAGCCCAGGATGTTGACCACGGCCGTGCCCCAGGGGAAATCTCGGCCCAGGACGTCGTAGACCAGTCCCGAGAGCCAGTAGCGGGCCAGGGTGCCGGCGGCTCCGGCCAGGGCGATAAGTCCCAGTTTTTCGAGCATGTCGCCACTCCGGGGACGGGCGGCGGGGTACGCGCGTCCGGCTGATTTCGAGTTTTTTCTTACGCCTGGGCGCGAAAAGCGTAAAGGGCGCGGTTGACGAAACCAATCCCATCGTTATGGTATGGATTTGTCACGGGTCTTTGAAAAAATGGGCTTCGCCCCTTTTCGCCAACCGCCTTTTGCGGCATACACTGGCGTTGCGACGCCGGCCGCGTGCCGACGCAACGGAGGTCAACATGTGGGAATATACAGATAAAGTCAGGGATCATTTTCTCAATCCGAGAAACGTCGGCAGTCTTGAAGACGCCAACGCGGTGGGCGAGGTGGGTTCGCTTGCCTGCGGCGACGCGCTTAAGCTTTTTCTCAAGATCAGTGAGGCTGGCGTCATTGAGGACGCGAGCTTTCAGACCTTCGGCTGCGCCTCGGCCATTGCCTCCAGTTCGGTTTTGACCGAGCTGCTCAAGGGCAAGACCATTGAGGAAGCCAAGGCGCTCACCAACAAGGACATCGCCGAATTCCTGGGCGGGCTGCCCAAGGAAAAGATGCACTGCTCGGTCATGGGCCAGGAGGCCCTGGAAGCGGCCCTGGCCAATTATCTGGGCGAGAAGGCCCCGGAGCATGAGCCCGAAGGGGAGCTCGTGTGCAAGTGTTTCGGCGTCTACGACGGCCAGCTGCGTCGGGCCATCCGCGAGAACAAGCTGACCACGGTGGAGGAAATCACGGACTACACCAAGGCCGGCGGCGGCTGCGGCGACTGTCTGGAAAAGCTGGCCGCCATCCTGGCCGATGAACTCGGTCAGGCCGCCAAAAAGCCGCTGGTTGAGCTTGAGGTCAAGCGCCCCATGACCAACCTTGAGCGCATGAAGCTCGTGACCAAGGTCATGGAAGAGGAGATTCGCCCCAATCTCAAGAAGGACGGCGGCGACATCGAACTGGTGGACATCGACGGCCAGACGGTTTTCGTGTCCCTGCGCGGGGCCTGCAAGGGCTGCCCGAGCAGCAACGTGACCTTGACCGAGTTCGTGCAAAAGCGGCTCCAGGAACTGGTCGAACCCGGCATCACGGTCAAGGAGGCGCGGTAATGAACCCGGTCGTCTATCTCGACAACAACGCCACCACCCAGGTTGCCCCGGAAGTGGCGGAGGTTATGCTGCCCTATCTGACGGAATTCTACGGCAATCCCTCCAGCATGCATTCCTTTGGCGGCCAGGTCGGCGTGCAGCTCAAAAAGGCCCGGGCCGACGTCGCTTCGGTCCTGGGCTGCGATCCCTTGGAGCTGATTTTCACCTCCTGCGGCTCGGAGTCGGACAACACCGCCATTTTAAGCGCTCTGGCCGCCCAACCCGAGAAAAAGCACCTCGTCACCACCCGGGTGGAGCATCCGGCCATCTTGAGCCTGGCCAAGCATCTGGAAGAAAAGGGCTACGAGGTCACCTACCTCGGCGTTGACGACAAGGGCAACCTGGACATGGCCGAAGTGGCCGGGGCCATTCGCAAGGACACGGCCATCGTCTCGGTCATGTACGCCAACAACGAAACCGGCGTCATTTTCCCCATCCCGGAGATCGCGGCGCTGTGCAAGGCCAAGGGCGTGCTGTTTCATACCGACGCGGTCCAGGCCGTGGGCAAGATCGACATCGACCTGTCCAAGCTGCCCGTGGACATGCTGTCGCTGTCCGGCCATAAGCTCCACGCGCCCAAGGGCGTCGGCGTGCTCTACGTACGCAAGGGCACGCCGTTTCGGCCGTTTCTCATCGGCGGCCACCAGGAACGCGGTCGCCGGGCCGGCACCGAGAACACCGCCGGCATCATCGCCCTGGCCACGGCCATGACCCTGGCCAAGGAGCACATGGCCGAGGAAAATACGCGCGTGAGAGCCCTGCGCGACCGCCTCGAAGCCGGTATCCTGGCCGCCGTTCCCTACAGCCAGATCAACGGCGACACGACCCATCGGCTGCCCAACACCACCAGCATCGCGTTCAAGTTCGTCGAAGGCGAAGCCATTTTGCTCATGCTCGACCAGTACGGCATCTGCGCCAGCTCCGGCTCGGCCTGCACCTCGGGCAGCCTTGAGCCTTCCCATGTGCTGCGGGCCATGGGCGTGCCCTTTACCTTCGCCCACGGCTCCATCCGGTTTAGCCTGTCGCGGTATACCACCGACGCCGACATCGATCTCGTCCTCGCCAAGCTGCCCGGCATCATCGATACCCTGCGGCGCATGTCGCCGTTCCGCGAGGAAGAGGCCGCCAAGCCGGCGTGCACCTGCTGACAGGGCGCTTGCTGGGACGCTGTCCCAGACCCTGCCAGGGCGCTGCCCTGGGACCCGCACGGGCGCTGCCCGTGACCCGCCAGGGCGCTGCCCTGGACCCGCCGGGGGGCTCAGCCCCCCGGACCCCCGACCTGGGGCAGCGGGCGGCGGACGACGGTTCGGACCGCGATGGCCCCAATCCCGACCCCAACCAGCCGGCGACGCCGCAAAGCCGGCGTCGCATGTGTAGAGGAAGAACTTTTGGGAAGCAAATGCTCGCTAAAGGCCGAGGCCAACCTGATGCCCGAAGGCGATGGACGCAACTCCAAGGTCTTTCCGGGCGAACCGGGGCGTCGGAATTGGTC
>JAEZEM010000149.1 GCA_023417745.1 Pseudomonadota bacterium | reverse complement strand
TAGCTCTGGCCGAGGTACCAGTAGGCGTCGGCCATGCCCGGGGCCATGCGTACGGCGGCGTCGAACTGGGCGGCGGCGTTGTTGTAGTCGCCCATGGTAAAGGCCCGCACGCCGGCGTCGTAGTAATCCTGGGCCGAGGCCTGAGGCGCGGCCACATAGACGGCCGGCTGGGGCTGGCAGGCGGCCAGGCCCAGCAGCAGCACGGCGGCGGCCAGGGCGATCATGAGATGTTTGGCCATGACGGCTCTCCTTGGTTCGGGCGTTGGCTACTTCATCTTGTCCATGTCGGCCACGGCCTTTTGGACCAAGCGCTGGGACATGGTGTCCAGGGTCATGACGCGGGTTTCGGACTGGGACACGCCAAGCGCCCCGCCGCCCTTGGAATTGATTTCCATCTTGTCCTCGATGTAGCCGGTGGCCTTCTGCTCGCCGGTGTTGGCGTCGAGGATCTTGTAGCGCAGCCCGACGATCCACACGGCGGCGGATTCGTTGGAGTGGACGGAGCTGGCTGTGGCGTCGGCGGCATAGCCGCCCGCGCCGCCGATGGCCGAGCCGGCGATGGCCCCGATCCAGCGGCCGTCGAAGCTCTTTTTCACTTCTGAGACGGGCTCGGCCTTGAGGATGTCGAAGCGCACCAGCCAATTGGTGGCCTTGAACTTGCCCTTCTTGAATTTTTTCAGCTGGGTGGCGTCGCCGAGGTTGGCCGCGACCTCGATTTCCTTGAGCATGGGCCCCAGGTCGGAGCGCTCAAGCACCACGTAATGGGCTTTTCCCAGCTCCAGCTCGGCGTAGTCGGCGATGTTGTTGCTGGTCACTTTCTGGGTGTAGGTGGCGTTGGCGCTTTTGATCTCGCCGGGAATGACCACCAGCATGGGACCGGGTTTGTCGCTGTAGGTGATGGCCTGGTACATGGCCTGATCGGCGGCCTCGTTGGCCTGTTTCGAAGCCGAGCCGCCCGTGACGCAGCCGGTGAGGCCAATCGTCGCCAAAAGGGCCAATACGCCTAACACAGAAAACCGCATGATGCTCCTCCGTTTCGGTTTGGGGTTGGGGACGCCAGTCGGTTTGCCGGAACAGCGCGCACCGGTCAGAAATTTTTCACCGCATCCAGCGGCTTGGCCGGGGCCTGTTCGCCGGAGAGGACCTTGGACGCGTCGGGCACCACCTCGGCCACCTTCTTGGCCGTTGCTTCGGACTTGACCAGCTCGCGCAGCCGCTCGGGCGGGGCCTGGACCAGGGAGGCCGGCACGGCCTGGCCCAGACGTTCCATGACGGCCGGGGCGGTGAGCTGCGAGGCAAAGGCCAGCTTCACCACGTCGCCGTGGGCCGATTCCAGCGTAAACGCGCCCTGGCCCATCTTCTGGTTCAGCGGCGCCAGGATGGCCTTTTGCAGGAACTCGCCGAAGTTGCCGCGCGTGCCGACGAACTCCACCTCGAACAGCGACGTGCCGGTCTTGTCGAACTCCCGGAAATCCACGTTGAGCACCGGGCGCAGGCCGATGAACTCTTTTTTGACCAGTTGGCCGGCGTCGTAGCTGGGCAAGCCGGCGATCTGGATCTGGTAGGTCTTGGCCGGGGCCTGCAAATGGTCGGCGAAGAACTCCTTGGAGAATTCGCCGCCGATGATGCGGCCGACTTCCTCCAGGGCCTGGTCCTCGTCGGCCCAGCTCTGCTTCTGGGGCACCTTGCTGTTGTAGTAGATTTCCTCGCCGGTGTGGTTGTCCACGCACTTGATGGTCAGCGACGTGAGCACGTACTTGGTGACGGTCAGCCCCGAGGCCGGCAACTTGGCGCTGACGGTCTTGAACTTGGCTTCGCCCGAGATGGCGAAATCGGCGGCCTTGGCCCCCTTGCCGTCGGAGGGGCGGCCGTCGTCGGACCAGATGCGGTAGCCAAAGCTCTTGATGCGTTCCTTGATGATGTTTTCGGCCACCGGCGAGCGTTCGGACACGACGTCGGGGCCGCGGGCGGCGTCGCGCACGAAGACCGTGGCCGAGATGCGCGGATTGCCCTGTTCCTTGAGCGCCGCCATGCGCTCGTCGCGGCTCATTTCCTTGAGCGCGTCTTCCACCCCGCCGACGTAGACCTCGGCCTTCATGAGCAGATGGGCGAACCCGTCCTCGCCGACCCAGGGGTCGGATTCCTTGATGATCTTTTTGATGATGCCCTGGGAGCGGGAGAATATCCGATCTTTGATGACGGCGTAGTTCTCGACCAGGGTGGAGGACTCGACGTAGGCCCCCACGGCTTTTTCCAAAATCTGGTTTTTCGCGTCGGCCCGCAGGGCGTCCAGGAGCAGGCCCTTGTCCCGGGCATAGGCCTCGCCGGCCGGGTCGGCCAGACCCTCGGCCGTGACGGTGATGGTTTTTTCCGGTCCCGGGGCCTCGGGTTTGGGGGCGGTCGGCGCGTCCTTGGCTTTGGCGGCGGCCGGCAGGGCCAGACCCAGGCACAGGGCCAGGGCCAGGATCACGAGGAGGGAAAAACGTTTCATGGGGCGTCCCGTGGGTTGGGGTTGGCGTCGCGACGGCATGACCTGGGAGACGGGCGCTACTTGCCGGCCTGGCTGCAAAAATCGCGGTAGAGGTTGGCCACGGCCACGGCCCCTTCGTCTTCGATGACGGACAGGGCCGCGCCGACCACGTCCTGGCCGGCCCAGGATTCGGCCGATATCTTCTGGCTGGAGAGCACCCGGCCCCGGGCGTCGGTCAGGGTCATCATGATGGTGACGGCCACCTCGTTGGCGTTGACCATGAGGTTCTTGCCGGCCCGGCCGCTGATGACGCCCCGGATGAAGAAATCCGCGCCGATGCGGCCCGAGGCGGCCAGGGCGGCGTCGGGGTCGTTATTGAGAATGGCCAGGCGTTCGGCGGCGGCGACCTGGGCGTTTATCTGGCCTTGGGTGATGGTGCTCAGGCCAAGCTGCTGGAGCTGTTGGTTGACGGCGTCAAAAAGCACGCCCGAACCGCCCAGCGACAGCTTGCCGCCGGTGCGTTCGGCCAAAAGCAGCGCGATGCGCTTGCCCTTGATGCTCTGGCGGCAGGGGGCGGCCAGGGCGGCGTTGACCGTGGCCCGTTTGGCGGCGGCCGCTTGGGACCCCTTGGACTCCTCCTCGGAAAAGGAGAAGGCCCGGGCCGGGACGGGAGGAGCGAGCACAAGCAAGGCGAAGGCGAGAACGAGCAGTCGGCGCATGGTGAAGTCCCTTTGCGCGGGGGCCGCGTTGGGGTTTGGCGGAAAAAATCCGCTTTGGCCAAGTATCCGCCTGTGAACCGAATAGCACAACATATGCCGCCAAGGCCAGGGGGACGGCGCATTTGTCGGCGCATTGGCGCGCGGCCGCTTCAGGCCGGCCCTGGCCGGGCCTTGGGCTGTTTCGCCTCGCGGCGCGTGGCCCCGAGCCGTTGGAAAGAGTGTTTGCGGACAGGAAAGAAGACTGCCGACATTTCCTGAATTCGCTGTCCAGCCGTTGCGCCCGAGGTCAGCGCCGCCAGACTGGCCGCTTGGACCGTCATGGCGCGGCTGCCGGCCGACCGGAGCGGATCACCGCATGGACGCAGCATGGCGGCAGCGCCGGCCGGCGTCAATACTGCACTGGGGATCGGCGCGTTTCCTGGTTCGAAAAACGCTCAGGTAGTGTACATGGAAATTTGTTGCGTGCAAAGATTCGGACCTTTTCGGTCAACAAAAGGGAGTGTGACGAGGAATTGGGTGTCTCGATAGGAATAGACAGAGGACTGGTGTTCTATACGTATTGCCGTTTGCCCGGACAAAGCCTGATGGAACGGTGACGAGGCACTGATTTCGACCATAAAAAGGCAGCGTTTACCTTGCAGCATGACGGCATTGTGCGCGCAGTCGTCGGCATTGCGGCGCAGGGAGCCCGACAAGCCTTGGCCGCAATGGAGATGGGCCGACCTCTTGCTTGAGGCTGGCGCGCACGTTCCTGAAGACCGCCCGGTAAACAGACCGCAACAACCCCGCCGGCCCGCTTGCCCGCTGATTCCCTGTCCCCCTTTTCCCCTTTTGGGGGGTCCGGGGG
>JAEZEM010000126.1 GCA_023417745.1 Pseudomonadota bacterium | reverse complement strand
CCATGGTCACGGTGGACGCCGAACAGACCGCCGTCTACCGGGGCGTGGCCGAAAGCCTGCTGCGCCAGGCCGCCATGCAGGACGCGCGCCTGGGCTCGGAGCCGGAATACCTCATCCTGCGGCGATTGTTGCGCCATATCCGGCCGCTGAGTCTGGTTGACCCCGAGGCGGCGGATTTTGACCCGATCCATTGCCGGACCTGCCACGACATCCTGCACTTCGCCCACGAAAAAGCCGTGGAATTGCTGTTGGCCATCGACGTTTCAGGACATGGCGGTCTGGGGACGCCCCGGCGGCTGCGCGAGGATTCGCCGTTTGCCCTGGGCATCGTGGACGTCGGCGGCGGCCTGGCCGGCCACGGCGACACGGTGGCCCTCGGCGAAGTGACCAGCCTGCCTCTCAAAGCCTTTCTGGAAGGGCTGCTGCGGCCCGACGCGCGGCGTCAGGAGCCGGCCCGCCTGGGCCTGGGCGACATCATGGCCGGGCTGGGCCGCACCTCCCGGGCTATCGAGGCCACGCCCCGGGCAGCCGGGGCCAATCTGGCCCTGGCCGCCGCCGACTACGCCAACATCACCCTGCGTCTGGGCTACCATTTCAGCGTGGTGGACGCCGTGGTTTCGGACCGGCCGGAACATAACGCCATCTATTTCCGTTTTGCCGGCGGCTTTGCCGACGGCGACCGTCGCGCCCGCCGGGCCGACCTGCTCCTGGCCGTGCTGGAACGGCTGGGCTTTCGAGCCTCCCGCCAGGGCGATCTGGTGGTCGGCAAGCGCAAGCTGCTGGAAGCCGACGAGGCCCTGGCCGTGCTGCGCCGGCTGGGGGCGCTGGCCGCCTATACCCGCCAGCTCGACGTGGAGCTGGCCAGCGAAGACGACGTGGCCCGGTTCGTCCGCCGGTTTCTGGAACTGTGCGACCTGACCGCGCCGGAGGCCCCATGACCACGGGATGGCTCGACCGGCTGACCGCGCCCTGGCGGCGGCGTCGGGAACGGCGCAACGCGGCGGCTCTCGGCTGGATCAAGGCCCGCTACCATATTTTCCGCGTCCTTTTGGCCCACAATGAGCGCGCCCTGGAACTCTTGGCCGCGGCGGACCGCCTGCTTGGCGACAACGAGCCGGCGCGGCTCGGCCAGACCGTGCGGGAACTGCGCGAAATCGTTCTCGAACTGGCCGACGGCCTCAACCGCCTGACCGGCAACGGCCATGACGGACTCTACCCGCGTCTGGCCGCCCTGGAAGCCGGCCTCGAAACGGCCCTGGAGCGCCTGGGCCGGACCCCGCGCCGGCTGTGGCTGCCCCTGGCCGACGTCACCCCGGACCAGCGCGAGCAGGCCGGTGGCAAGGCCCAGCCCCTGGGGACGCTGCTGCGGGCCGGACTGCCCGTGCCGGACGGGGTCAGCCTCACCCGCCGGGTCTGCCGGGAATATCTGCGTCAGGCCGGGCTGGAAGACCGCCTCAAGGCCATCCTGCGCCAGGCCGCCGCCCGGGACGCCGACCACGCCGCCCTGGCCGAAGCCGCCCAGGCCATGATCCTCGCCTCGACGCCAAGTCCGGCACTGGCCCGGGGGCTGCGCGCCGCCTGGGACTTCCTGGCCGACGGGGGGCCGCTGGCGGTTTCGGTTCGCAGCAGCGCCTCCAGCGAGGACGGGACCGAGCATTCCTTTGCCGGACAGTATTCCAGCGTGCTCGGGGTGCGGGCCTACGAGGCGTTCGTCCAGGCCTTCGTCAGGGTCCTGGCCAGCGCCTTTTCGGCGCGGGCCCTGGCCTATCGGGCCAGGGCGGGCTTGGCCCGGGAGTCGGTGGACATGGCCGTGCTGGTCCAGAAGATGGTCGCGGCCCGCACGGCCGGGGTGCTTTTTTCCGTGGACCCCATGGCCCCGGAGAGCGGCCGCATGCTGCTGACCGCCGTGCCGGGCCTGGGCACCCTGGCCGTGTCCGGGCGCGCTGCGGCCGACGTCTGCCGGCCCAGCCGGGTCCGGGAGGCCGAGGACGTCGCGGCCGCGCCGACCGAGATCGCGGAAAAGACCGTTCGGGAAGTCCTGGCCCAGGACGGCGGTCTGCGCCTGGAGGCCGTGCCCGAAGCCCAGCGGCTGGTCCCGCTGCTGGCCCCGGGCGAGATCGCCGCCCTTCGCGATCAGGCTCTTCGCATCGAAGCCCTGGCCGGCTGTCCCCAGGACATCGAATGGGCCATCGACCAGGAAGGCCGGATGTTCATTCTCCAGGCCCGGCCGGCCAAGCTGGCCCGCCCCCTGCCGCCCGCTCCCCCAAACGGCGAGGCCGCCCGCGCCCCGGGACAGGTGCTGCTGGCGGGCGGAGTCGGCGTCTCGCCGGGCAAGGCCGCCGGTCGCCTGTGCCTGGTGCGTTCCCGCCAGGAACTGGCGGCGGCCGCCGCCGCGCCCAGGCCCGTGGTGCTGGCCCTGCACCAGAGTCTGGTGGACGCGGCCTCCCTTGTGCCGGAAACGGCCGCCCTTCTGGTCGACATGGGCAATCCCCTGGATCATCTGGCCAGCGTGGCCCGGGAGCTGGGCATCCCCATGATCATCGGCCTTGGCGCGGCCACCATGGCGCTTTCACCCGGCGACTGGGTGCTGGCCGACGCCGACCGGGGGCTGGTGCGCTCCGCCGATCCCCTTGTCTGGCGGGACGCCCCGAAACCGCCGCCGCGCCGCCCGGCCCGCGGCGACGACGCGGCCACGGCCGTGCGCGAATTGCTCCTGCCGCTCAACCTCACCGACGCCTACGGCCCGACCTTTTCCATCCTGGAATGCCGCAGCCTCCACGATATGGTGCGCTACACCCATGAAAAAGCGGTGATCGCCCTGTTCGAAGCCGGCGACGCCATCGCCGAGGACACGTTCTCCCTGGTGCGCCGGCTACGCGACGACCAGGGCCTGTCCTTTCTCATCATCGACCTGGGCGGCGGCGTGGCTCCAGGCAGCGGCGGCGTCATCGGCCAGGAAGCGATTTTGTGCGAACCGCTCTTGGCCTTGCTCGAAGGCATGGCCACGCCGAATCTTCGCTGGGGCAAGGCTCCGCCGCTGGGCAGCGTGACCGGTCTGGTGTCGCGGTCCTTCCTGGACGCGCGCGGCGAGCGGCCGGTGGGCAACCCCAACTACGCTCTGGCGGCCCGGGACTATCTCAATATCAATGCCCGCGTGGACTACCATTTCGCCATGATCGACGCCGTATGTGGGGCCAATCCCCGGGAAAATTCCCTGCGCTTCCGGTTCAAGGGCGGCGGCACGGCCAAAATCCAGCGCGAACGCCGGGCCGTGTTCGTGGAGACGGTCATGCGGGAAGAGGAATTTTTCACCACCCGGCAAAGCGACATGGTGACGGCCGTGCTGGCCGAGGGTTCACGGGACATGATCCGGGCCAAGCTCGTGATGCTGGGCCGGTTTTTGGGATTCAGCCGGCTGCTGGACGCCATGATGCTCGACGACGCCATGCCCGGCCGCCTGGCCCGGGCCTTTCTCGCCGGAGACTATGCCCTGGCCGCTCTCGACCCGCCAGACCACAGCCCGCAATAGGCTTCTCACCGGCCAGCCCGCCCGAGAGCCGGGCGAACCTGGCGTTGCCCCACAGGGCGCTTTCGCGACCGACTGGACGAGGCGACGCGTCGTGGTTCGCCTCGGGCTCAGGCGTGGTGAAATCGCAGGGCCGGCAGTTCCACCGCCGTCAGCACCGACCCCCAACCCGCGCCGGTGTCCACGCCGATCAGCCCCGGAGCCGTCAGCGGCGTTTCCAGGGGCACATGTCCGAACACCAGGGTCTGGCCGCCTGCTTGCCAGGCGTCGGCTTCAATCGTGCGATTGGAAAGAAGATATTCCAGTTCATGCGCCTTGGCCGCATCCGGGTCCACGCCGCAGGGCAGCGGCGCATGGAAGAACACGTAGGGTCCGCACCGGAACCAGCGGCGAAGCTCCCGAAAAAAGCGACGATGATTTTCCGGCATGAAATCCAGGCCGCTCCGACCGGGCGGGCTGGCGTAACTGTCGAGTGTCGCCTGGAACCCGAAGGTCCGCAGCTGGCGCAGGTCCTCGGGCGAGCGGGAGGCGTCGTAGCGCAGCAGCGCCGCCTCGTGGTTGCCCATGAGAAAGACCGTGTCGGGCCGCTCCAGAGCCAGGGCCAACAGCCTGTCCACCACCTGCCGGGAATGCGCGCCCCGATCTATGTAGTCCCCCAGAAAAACCAGGCGGGCCGAGGAATCCAGCCCGGCCAGGCGGCCAAGGAGGGCCTCAAGCCGTTCAGCTTGCCCGTGAATGTCGCCAATGGCGAAAATGGATGCTGGCATCAGATGCTCGTGCTGCCGGATTGCAAAACCACCCTCTGAAAGGACCTCGCAATCTCCTGATTCGTGGCCCGACAGGCGTGTCGCAAAGAAAGGCATTTGTTCGTTTTTGAGGACGAGCGAGGGAATGACCGGGCGGACACGCAACCCCGAGGGATTTCTGGAAATGATTTCGTATACTTCAAAAACTGTTTTTCGACAAACGGTTGTAGTTGCAGGAGGATTATTGCCCGCTGCTTGGGGCTCTGGCGCTTATCCGTGCCAGTTCCGCCGCAATTTCCTGGCCCTGGGCAGCAGGCATGTTTGTCGCACCAATATCCATACTCACGCCAGGCGAATTTCCGGGTCTCCGAATTTTCGTGAGCCCGGCTGCATCGTCGCCTTCAAACTTCGCGGCAGTGTGACGGTCAGAAATGTGTCCCCCGGCGAGTTGCCAAATGCGATTGGCCATGTTTCGCGACGCTACCCGACCAGTCCCCTATTGGGCTAGAAAAATTATAATTTGTCACATTCCGGCTGACAGCCAAAGTGGCAGGACTGAGCGTCTAAACGCCACTGTATTGCGACAGCTGCAATCCCTGGGCACTGGATGCTGGAGAAAGAGTCTCGAAGAGGCCACTCGCCACAGACAAAGGAGAGAGAGAGGAGTTGTCAAGACTCGACTGGCTGGCGCCGTTGTTTTGCAGCAACGGCAAACTGGTTGCACTGGAGGAAGAGGGGATGGTAAAGACGCGACCGTTTGTCGGAGAGTTAATTTCGGTGAAAGAGTCGCTAAGGGTCCATGGGCTGGTCCCATCGCTGGTATAGGTATTGACCGTCACCGTCGACACTTTGGAATCGTCATCGGAATTGTGCACGTCCACCACCGAGTAATTGTAAAGATCTTTTACATTCCAGCTTGCAGGAGCATAGATGGTGCTCGCTTCATTCGAGACGGTGCCGGTAAGAGGGGCTCCGACCGAACCGGCAATAATTTGCGGGATCGTGTTTTTGAAATTCAAGCCGGGGTTGGGATCAGAGGAGCCATTGGTGAAGCTGGAGTCAACCATTACCCGCGAATACAAATGGTCATGCCCGCTAAAGGCCGCTGAGACATTGTTGTTGTCCAATATCTGCCAGTACTGGCCCATGGTCGGGGACACCGCCGTGTCGTAATTTTCGTAGTTTGGTGAAAAAGTCGGATTATGCGTGATCACGAACTTGGTTGTGGCCGTGCTGCTGGACAGCGTATTATTGAGATACGTGAGCTGGTTATAATCCAGCGAGCCGGGGTCCGAGTAGGGCGCGCTTGGTGACGAGGGCACATAAAATGCGTCAAGGACCACGAAAAGCGACTGTCCGTCGGAAGAGGTGAAAGAATAGTCGAGGTTTTCATAACCGGAGTGGCTGGTGGTTTTGGGCATGAACGTAGTAGGCGAAAACATTGTATTCTGGGCCATAAAGGTTTGGTAGCCCGTCTGGCTCGTGTAAGACGAAACGGTATCTCCCAAAGAGGCTTGATATAACTCATGATTCCCGATCACGAGATATAGGGGCGTCTGGGCAGGCAAGCCCGTTGGGGGCGTGCGCATGAAATTGTACCAGTCTTGATAAGTAAAGGCGTTGGTCCCATTGAAGTCCGCGTCGCCCAGCACAGAATCGTCGCCCAAGAAGATCACAAAGTCGGCTGAAGGGCTAAGGGCTGAAATACTTTGGTTTGCGCTCCCCAGAACTGCCGTATTGATGTAACTGCTGAGGTCATTGCTACGTGAATCACCCATGACGACGAAGCGAAAATCTGACACGGTTTCCTCCCAGGGATACAATGGGGTCAATGGGGGAATACGAAACGTACATGCACTCCAGGGCCGCAGAATTCGATACGGAGATTTCTGGCCTCTTTGGGCGGCAGGACAAAAACTCAATAACATTCTTCCCAGCAGACCGACATCTTGCATAAACTTTTAACAGCAAATTGGCTAGTCTCTTCAGCATTAAAAAACCCCAACCTTGAAAAATGGTTGCCAGTATGTCCGTTGTTTTAGGGCAAGCCTGTTATAAGTTCTTCGCACCATCACCTAACGCGCAGTCATCTGCGCATTGTACAGAGCCTCACTGTGCCATCATTTTCAGGCTCATTTAGCCAGCGGCCAGATTTCTCCAGAGACAGCATAATATTCCACTTTAGTGTCATATTGTTCACGTGCTTCTTCAATTTGAGGCAGGTGCTCTATCGCCCAAGCGTAGACAGCCTCCAAAGGCACCTGCAGCGTTCGACCAAGTTCGGTGATTGAATATTCGACGGCAACAGGAGAAGTTGCAATCACCCTACGCCTGATCAACCCGTTTCTTTCCAGTCGCCTCAAAGCCTGCGTTAACGCCTTGTGCGTAACACCCTCAAGCCTGCGCATGAACTCGTTAAACCGTGTCGGTTTTTCTTCTAGAATAGTCAAAATCATCACAGACCACTTGTTTGCAACCTGATCGAAGAACGACCTCGCCGCACAATCCGCAAAGAAAACAGCGTCCACCTTTTGTGACATGGCAATATCCTCCAGTATATCTACTTACCTTAAGGTTCGTAATTGACGCTATGACTATAACATATATTTAATCAGTACCAGTCAACTTCATTAATGTTTGCCGACGTTGATGTCGGCGAGAAGCTTTCAAAGGATTTCAGCATTGAAAACGCAAAAAATGACCATGTCCCGGCGCAGCCTAATGAAACTACTAGGCCCGACCGCAGCCTCGGCAATTACAGCCAACCCCCTACGTGACCTTATGACGTTGGTTGGGCTAGCCGCAGCAACAACTACTCCAACGCAGGCCATTGCCGCAAGCGAACGAACAGCTGAACTCTTTTATACTGACACCGGGAAAGGCAAAAATGTGATGTTGCTCCACGGCTGGAGTTGTGACTCCCACGACTGGAGTTGGCAACTCCCAGCGCTGGAAAGTCGTTATCGCGTTGTTGCCATAGATCTGCGCGGACACGGCAGATCCGAGGTGATGCCGTCTGGAAATTACAGGCCAGATGACTATGTCGCAGACATCGAGACTCTCATCAAAACCAAGTTTTCCAGCGAGACGTTTGTGCTGGTGGGACACTCGATGGGAGGGCAAATCGCCGCCCACCTAGCGAACAAACGACCGGACCTGATTGAGGGGGTCGTCTCGGTTGATGGTTCGCTAGGGTTTTCCGACAAACTCGCCTATACATTTCAAAAGGCCGTTGATGACCTGCAATACGGCAACATAGCCGATGTAGGGCCAGCCTTGTTTGCCGGATTTTACGACAAAGCCACAGATCCTGCTTTAAAACGGTGGCATGCTAGACGCCTCCAGGGCACATCAGTCTATCCTGTCCGTGAATCTTTCGGCCCTTTGTTCTTTGGGCCCAACCAAGTCGGACTTGGAAAGCAAAGCGAAGCATTCTGCAAAACCATTAACATCCCATTCTATCATCTTTGTAGAGGCAAAGGTCAAGCCGAGCGGATGCGTACATGGTTTTCTCACCCGAAATCGAAGGTCGATCTATGGGAAACAGCTGGGCATTGGATCATGCAGGATCGGAAGGACGATGTGAATGCGTCGATCATCACCTGGCTCGATACGCTCTGAGTGACCGGCGCGGACCCCTTCATTTCACCCGGAACTTGAAAAGATGGTTCGCCGACAAAGAGGGTGGTCAGCAATGGTCACCCCCTTTGTGCTTCTGGCGCGTTGCGGCAAGCCCCCCCCTGCGCCGGCTGTTTGACGGCTGTAAAGTCTCCACAGCACCTTGCTCTTCCATAAAAAAGGAGCGGACCACTTCGGTCCGCCTCCTCAAATTGCCCAGGGCCTCTCCGAGGCCTCCGGCAACAAGCGCCTACTGCGTCAGCACGAGCACCGAGGCGGTCGTACCGACCCGGAGCGCCACATCCTGCGGTTGTTTCGTGAGTTGCACACGCACCGGCACACGTTGCGCGAGTCGGATCCACTCGAATGTCGGGCTGATGGAAGGCAGGAGATCCTGGCCGGTCGAACCGTCTTCCTGGGCTATGCCCTGTCCGATGCTTTCCACCACGCCGACAAGCGGCGTGTCGGGGTAGGACATGAGCGTCACCACGGCCTTGTCGCCCTTTCGAATATTGTTGATGAGGGTCTCACGGAAATAGCCGGCGACCCAGTAACTCGAGGCGTCCACCAGCGCCAGCAGCGGCTGGTTGGCCACGGTCTGACTGCCCAGGCGCAAATTCAGATTCGTGACGTAGCCATCCACCGGAGCCCTGACCGTGGTGAATTCGACATTCAGCTTGGCCTGCTCCCATTGGGCGATCGCTTCCCGCAGGCGCGGATTGTTTTCCCCCGGCGCGCCCAAGGCCGCCTTGGCCTGCGCCAATTCCGCACCGGCCTGGATCTTGGCCGCGCTCACCTTGTCGAGCTGGGCCTCGGCCTGGTTCAAGGACGCCTGGGCGGTGATGGCGCTTTCCTGGCTCAGGTCGTAATCCCGCTTGGCGATGGTGCCGCTGTCCACGAGGGTCTTGTTGCGGCCCAGGTCCTTGCGCACTTCCTCGGAATGCGCTTTGGCGCTGGTTACCCCGAACGAAGCGCCACGAATCGTGGTGCGGCTTTGCTCAAGAGCCGCCTCCGCGCTTTCCACCTGGGCTTCCAGATTCTTGATTTCGTCGCGAGTCCTGTCCAGCGTGGCCCGGGCTTGATCCAACGCCGCCTGGTACGTCCGGGGATCAATCTCGAAAAGCACGTCCCCTTTGCGGACGAACTGGTTGTCGACGAGGGGCAACCGCACGATGGGACCGGAAACCCGAGGCGCGATTTGGACGACGTTGGCCCGCACCTTTCCGTCCCGTGTCCAGGGATAGAGCATGTACTGCCGATACTTAAAGACGACCATGCCCACGGCGGCAACGACAACCACCGTGGTGAGAAGCACTTTCCAGGAACGCAATTTCATAACACTCACCTTATAAAAAGCAGGGATTCTATCACCCCGGACAAAATGACCACCAGGGCGAGGAACACGAGGGGA
The DNA here is from genome assembly GCA_023417745.1 of Pseudomonadota bacterium. Lineage (GTDB taxonomy): Bacteria > Desulfobacterota > Desulfovibrionia > Desulfovibrionales > Desulfovibrionaceae > Solidesulfovibrio. The sequence goes on along the minus strand of JAEZEM010000126.1, from coordinate 34,558 downwards.
GGCACGGCAAAAAACCGCGAAAGCCGGTACCGGGTCAAAGCACGGGTCAAACAATAGGCCAGCAGCAGGCCAAGCCCTCCGGCCACCAGCAGGGGCGGCAGATAGACCCCGCCCAGATTGACTTCATAGGGAGCGGACAACATCGCGTTCTCCTTGTCCGGTTCAAAAGCGGGCTTCGCGCCACAACCCCCAATCGATATCCGCCGCCAATCCGGCATGGGCGACAAGCGCTTTGTACAGTCCACGGTAACTGCCCAGCAGCCGGTAGGCGTTGGCGTAATCCTCTTCCTTGAAACCATCCGGGATCGCGCGCAGGGTGCTTTCCAACCGCGTCTCCAGCGCCGCCAGCCGCGCCCGCAGCATGCCCAGGGAATCGACGTGAAAATGGCCCCGAGCCCAAGGGCCAAGCAGTTCCGCCACAGCCTCGGCCCATTGCCCCACTTCGTCGGCGCAATACCGGAAGAGCGGCTGGGGGCGTTTCCCGGCGTCGACAAGCATCCTGAAGCGATAGATGATGGTATTGAGGCTTGCCACCAAAGCGGCGGCTTTTTCCGGCGGATTGGCGGCCATCAGCGCGTAATCGATGCCCACGGCCCAACCACCGGCCTTTCCGACCGAGGTCTGCATGGCCCCGAGCAGGGGCGAAACGCCCTGCTTCACGGCCTCGTTGCCGGTGGATTGCCTGAAAACAGAGGCGACCTGCTCGGCCTGGCGGAAAAAGCGAGCCGTGACGCGCAGAAACATCTTTTCCGGCCGCTGGGAAAAGGGAAAAACGGAAACCGCACCGGCAAAAGCCATGCTGCCCAGCATCGCGAGGGCGTTATTGGCAAAAAGCGCAAAATCGTAGTGCTGCTGCGACTGCATATTGGTAAGCATGATGATCGGAACGATGGCGGCCATCTTCATCATCGTCGCGCGGGGATTCCAAAAGGCGTAATAAATGACGACCGTCATCACAAAGAGCAGTACGGACAGTTCAAAATAGCCAGAAAGCTGCGGCATGATGAGCAGATAAACAACGCTTGCCAAAACGACGCCGATGCTGTTGGCCGAAATGAACTTCGCCCAGTTCATTTGCGGCGTCATCAATCCGATCAGGGAGTGCACGCCCACGAATACGACAAACATCATGCCGCCCGGCGGATTGACGTAGATCCAGGTCAGCGCCGCCAGCCAGAAGCCGAGCATGATGCGCATGGCGGCGGCGAAGCTGTCGCTGTCGGGCCGAGGAGCCACCGACGACGACAGTCTGGGCGGCTTGGCGCGCTCGCGGCGCGGCAGCTTGATCATCCGCAGACAATCCCCGATGGCGAAGCTCAGCTGTTCGATCCGCCTCAGGCTACGCACCGCGTCCATAAGGGCCCCCTGCGTGTAATGCGGCAACGCTCGGAGCAGGTCCCTGTCCACCACCAGTTCCACCCGGGCCGGGACCGTCGACGCGTCTCCGTCTTGCTCAAGCAGGGGCAACCTGGCCATGCGCCGCCGCAACGCCAGGCGAAACGCTGGCAAGTCAGGCGCCAGGGCGGGGGCGTCGCACCCGGCCAGCCCCGGCAGCTCCTCCCGTAAAAACTCCAAGGCCTCCATCATTTCCTGGCACAAGGCGACCAGTTGCCACCACCATCCTTTGGCTTCCTGTATTTCGAATTGCTCCGCCTCGGCCGCATGGAGCCGGCGCTTGAGCTGGCTGAGGAGCTGCGCTTCCAGGCTGTACCAATTCTCCGCACCGTTCCGGGCGTCCGGCTGCAGCATCCTGGCAAGATGATGGTCCGCGATTTTCGCCTGTACGTTGAATAAACTGTTGATGAGGCGATCGACATCGGATGAGCACTGTTGCGGCCATAAAAAAATCGATACTATCGCATATACGACGATGCCAAGCGCGGTTTCTTCCATGCGGACCATGGCGGTATAAAAAACATGCTGCGAGCCGCCTGACACATTGGCTCCGATAAGAATCGCGACATAGCAGGTGATGAACCAGAAATACACGTATCTGGAGACGGTGATGCGGTAGGCGCAAAAGCCCATGACCAGCGACAGAAGCCCGATGAATGCCCAACGATCCTGGGGGAAAAGGCTGACGCACACAATGCCGACAATGCCGCCGAGGAGGGTCCCGAGCAGGCGGTGCACGCCTTTGTTGATGGATTCGCCGACGGTCGGCATGCTGACCACCGCCACGGCGAGGCCGGCCCAATACGGGTTTGACCAGCCCATGGCCAAGGCCAGGCCGCAGGCGATGCTCAGCGCCAAACCAGTTTTGACGGCTTCCCGAAACGGAAGCGAAGGCTGCAACATCACGTCATTATACCTCGACCATAGAACGGTTTCATTCCACCGCCGTTCCGCCGGGTTTCGCTTTTCGCCTGGAAGCCGCCGCGAATCCCCGGACCGAAAGCGACACCGCCGCGACAAAACGCACCCCGACAGAGGCGCGCCCCACGGCGTGTCCCATCTTTGCCTTCCTAGGCTTTTCCTCGTAAAATTGGGGAGTTTTCCAGGTATTCCGAGCTCAATTTCACATGACAAAAGACCGTGAACCAACTTTCTCTACACCTGTAGACCTCTTTTGACTGAATGTCTACATTCGTATACATAAAAATTCTTGCGCGCACCCTTCCCCTCGCGCAGGGGGAGCGTAGCGTTGCCCTGGCCCTCGTCGCAAAGCTCTCGGGGGGGAAGCGGCCAGGCGCAAACGACAACCGATACGGGGCAGCCAAGCCGTTTCCGGCTGCTGGGGAACATCGTGGAAAAAAAGACAAAGCCAACGCCGAAAGAAGCGCCCAAACGACAGCGCAACGCCATGGCCACGCGCCAAGCCATCTTGGATTCGGCCCGCCTGGCTTTCACGCGTTTCGGCTACGACGGCGTCGGCGTGCGAGAAATCGCGAAAAACGCCGGCGTGACGGCGATGCTTGTCAACCGCTATTTCGGCTCAAAGGAAAAACTCTTCGAAGAGGTCGTGGAGGTGACCCTGTCCGGGCCCGGCATCTTAAACGCGATCATAAAGCAGGACTCCGACCCCGCGAAACTCAGCCAGGAGCTGGCCGCCCGGCTCATCGCCAAATCCGTGCCCGGTCCGGCCCCGGACGGCATCCTGATCCTGCTGCGCTCGGCGGCAAACAAACAGGCGGCGAAGATCCTGCGTGAAAACGCGATGCGCTACCTCAAACCGGTGGCCGACCAGTTCAAGGGCGACAGGCCCGAGATGCGCGCGGCCATGCTGCTCTCGATCATCTCCGGTTTCCAGCTCATGCGCCAGATCATCGCCCTGCCGGGACTGGCCGAGGCGGACCTCGCCGACCTGGCGACCCAGCTCGAGGCCCTGGTTCGCAGCCTTGCCGGCGACACGGCCAAATAGCTCGGCCCGGCTGTTTCCAATCCACTTTGGCAAAGCGGGTCGGCAAGGCACGGCGTCCGCGCAGTTTCTCCTCGCCCAAGGCCCGTCCCGTCCCAACGCGCAGTCTACCGGGGGGGTATTGCGGATAAATAGGGTCCGCCAACAGGCATGGCCCGCTGCAAAACGAAAAAGGGGCTAGGACTAACCGTCCTAACCCCTTGAAATACTGGAGCAAGCATGGAGACTCGAACTCCAGACCTGCTGATTACGAAGCCACAAGACTTAGTTAATTAACTGATTTTATTTATATAAATAAATTCATTTGTTGGCGATCAGCCAATAAAATACTCTCGCGCGGGATTGAGCAATTGGCTATTCTTTGGCGAATAATTCGGCTCAAATTACTTTGCTGGCACTTGTCACCTTTGACCGATAATACTGTAAACAGCAAGATCGGAATATCCTTTTATTTTTGTTTGGATTGCACAACCGTAGAGATGGCCAAACACCCATTCTTGTCAATATAACCCCACTTTCCAGAAAATTCCATGGTAGGAGCAAAAAATTTCATAAACAATTGACGTAACATTGAGCCTCGTGTGTCAACCCTAACAGCCGCAAGGCCTTCGTGAAAATCATTAGCTTCATAAAATTGAAAAGATATGATCACATTTCCAGATTTATCAATATAACCCCATCCTTTCTTGTCGATGTATACGGCGGCGAGACCATCATTAAAAGACTTAACCTTAAAATAAAGAGGCTTTATGACTTCATTTCCAGACCAATCACAGTAACCATACTTAGGCGTTCTCGCATCTTTGACAGGGTAGAAACCTTCTCCATAGCGGAGTATTTCCTCGTACTTTGGCTCAAGAATCTAGGTTCCATCTCGCGAAATCAACCCCCAGTTTCCACCGCCCTTGCGGATTTTTTTTACAGGAGCTGTCCCCATATCGTTAAAGTCTCGCGCGTCGTTGTATGTTGTGTCGATGACAAGCTTTCCATTCTCGTCTATAAAACCATAATTATCTCCTGAACGTACTCTGGACATACCATATTGAAAAGGCCAAATTTCCTTGTACACGCCAGGCTCTATAACCCATTGTCCTTGCTTATTGATAAGCCCTGGCCGACCCCGATTGTAAGCGATGGCTACATTTTGAGAAAAATGTTTCACCTCGTCGTATTGCGCAACAAACTGTCCGGATGTTTTGTCGATTACTCCTGCCGTGCCTCGAACAAAACTGCCGTAATCTAGCTTGGCCACCTTCTCGAATCCTTCTCCTGGTACTATATCGTCAAACCCAGTACCTGTTTTGGCCCCAGTCTCCCACTGTGACTTATATTTAACAGCAATTGTTTTTATTGACACAGGCAATTCTAAGCCTGTTCTATCAATAGAATATACCTTTTTATTTTCATTAACGCGTGCCTGCCCGTCATTAAAGTCTCCAGCGCTCTCAAGGTATACTTTACCAATATTCGGCTTAGTTCTTTCCGTGAGAAGCGATAACAAGGTATATTGCGGTCCGAGGTATATATTTATAACTTTGTACGCAGGGAAAGCGAGAGCAATTGACATGATGATACAACCAAGAGCATCGATCATTATTCTTTTCTGCTGAATATTTTTAAATAATGTAAGTAAAGAAGTTACTGACAATGAAACGCTTATGGCCAACAAAGTCCCAGGGACTATAACCCAAATTGCCAAAATCGTTACAAAAAGTACAACGTATGGTCCCATATTGAATATGCCGACAAGAAGTACCCAGGCCAAAATGATTGCGAATATGACAAGTGAGATTCGCAGTATTTTAAAAAATAATTTTCTGTTTTCTATCATACATAAACTCGATCCTTGATTGAAGTACAACATCACGCTGTTAATAGCAGAAGCCAGAGCTGTACAGCACGAAATAGTCAAAATGTCAAGAGAAAGCTTCGTCGAGGGCGTAGAAACAGTGGTGTAATTATTGAGCTGTGGCGATATTTAAAGAGAGGTGCAAAGCACACGCACAATGAAAGAGATTAACCCAACATGCGCTTTTGTTTGAGTAGGACAAAAGGGCCGAGGGGGTGGGATTGCGGAAAAATCCCATCCGCCAACGGCGCCAACAGGCACGACCCGCTGAAAAATGAAAAAGGGGCCAGGACTTTGACGTCCTAACCCCTTGAAATCATGGAGCCAGCATGGAGACTCGAACTCCAGACCTGCTGATTACGAAGACGTGAAATTTGGCTAATCATTTGATATTATAGGTACTGCCAATTTGATTTGTTGGCGACCAGCCAACAAAAGAACACTGCGTAGTATTGAGCAATTGGCTATTCTTTTGGTGATTATTTGGTAACAACCTTACTAAGACAACGTTTAGTAGACGGTGCTTTTTGGGGAGCCCCAAAAGTGTCAAACTTATGCATGAAACTGCAAGCCCGTGAGGCCAGAACACCAACAACGCCCTTTCGGATAAAACATTATAAAGGTATTTCCGTTTCTTTGAACCTATTCATAGTATCACCTTGAATTTCTACACTCAAAACAGAAGCCATCTTTTCTTTGATGTTAATCTTTAACAAATTAAAACCTCTAAACACACCAGACTCTTCTTTAGTCAAGGAAGATGACGTCAACAAGTTGCAATTGTATTTTACCATATGCTGGACATCAGACTTTTGTTTATGAATATGCCCACACAAAATGAGATTTGTCTTTATATTGCCTCCACCGGAAAACATTTTTTCAAAAAATTCTGGATTTTTAACACATTCAATATCTACAAAGTCAAGAGGAGAATGATGAAACATACCAAGGGTGACAATGTCTTTATGTCGACGTTGAAGGCGTGAAAGCTTTGTAAAAATATCCTTAAAAGCGCCTTCTGGCAAAAGCCCTGTTGGTGGGGAAAAAGGAAATGACAAAGCATTTGTATTGATGCCATACAATAAAATCCCAGCGTCCACAAAGAAATCTATAAGCCAAGATCCGTTATTATGAAAAAAATCAAACTCATAACGTAAATTAAATAGCGATCTAAAATCGCTGTACGGTCTCAATGAAAAATCAACCAAAGAAGGCAACACGATACGGTTACTTTTTATAAATTTAGATTGTTTTTTGTTCCAGCACGATTGCGCAGATAAAGCCAATGGGAGACAATAGTCATGATTTCCTGGGACAAAAAGGACAATAGGCTTCTCAAGTATATTAAGAAATGACTCAAAAAGATCAGAAGCAAGTTTAAATTGATCAGGAGTACCCGAATCAGTTATATCTCCACTTACACATACAAAATGAGGTGGAGCATTCCAGCGTTCAAGTATTGCATTGGCAGAATGTTCTACGACTATAAATGGGTCCGAAAATTCGCCTGAGCCAGCATGTATATCAGAAAAATGAACAATTCTTATCTCGTTATCGATATCAGACAACACTTTTTGCATAGGATTAATATTTTCTTGCTGCTTTAGCACTCCTCGAAGCTGATTCGCATTGAATTCCATATCCTTGGGATTGCTGCTTTCAAAAGAATCCCAATAAAGAAAAGCTTTCCAGTTTTGTGAAATCAATGCTTTATTCAATGTATCATCATTGGCATCGTTCCATGTCTTACTTACCAAAAGGATAGGAGAAGATCTTGAAATGGACGATTGAATTAGCAAGTAAAGAGTCTCCAAATTAAAATTCCATTTCGGCTCAAGTACGACATCCGCAAGTATAGCATCATAACGCATAGTTTTCAAATAATCCGCTATATTTCTAGGATCACGAACATAATCAACATGAAATTTCATTCCAAACAATTCCTGCGACATGACAAAAAGACGGTTGTAAAAACTTTGACGAGACTCAATTTCGTCATCGACAACAAGGATTTTGTAAATCATGCTCCATCTCCTCCACTAATAAGATTTACTGCCAATGGCAATCTCAAAGATATAACAGCAATTTGCGTTTTATACGATCTCGAGTAAATTACTCGAGTTGAGTAATGGCCACCCATTTTTTCAAAATGACGCATCTCGGGTGATATCCCCAAAGAAATACTTTTACAGCTACAGGAATTATAAAATTTTAATTCAAAAAAACTTTTATCTTTTGCCAGCTTGCACTTCCACCAGAGACGAGCAGAGAAATTAGGACTATCGAATCTATGCAGTCTTTTATCAGAGTGTTGTGCGTTAAGAATTATATCGCGTATAAAAAGACGCGTTAAAGAATCTGCATAAACATAAACATCTTCACTGAACTCACTATCCCTTGTCAAACAATTAACAATATTAATTTCATTTTCGCACCCAGCCTTCGAGTTTATTTTATTTTTCAAATCTGCAATATATTTTGAAAATTCTTGAGTCAGAAACTTTCTATGCTTAGTGTTTCTTCTAATAAAAATAAAAAAATCTTTGCGATATGATTTTGCGATTCCAGGTTTAAGATCATTGAGGCCATAGATATAATTAAATAATTTGTAAGACAACTTATTCATGTCAATCGGACGGGTCTTTGATACAGAAGAAATACAATTTGAGCATTTTAGCAGTATCTTTTTATCCCGATCTATTTTTTTTATAAATTTTTCACTTAGTCCAAAAAAATTCTTGGAAATCCCTTCAAGAGAAAGCGCCAACGACATAAAAATTCCGGCAAGTTTTTTTAAGTCATTATCAATCTCATAGACAATTCTCCACTTCTTTCTCAGTAAATAATGAAGATCACATGAATGACGAACACCTTCTCGCAGCCCAACACAACGGAAAAAAAGAACAATATCGTGACTAAGTTGTTGCGGTATTCCGATAACGGTATAATTTTCCTTAGCAATTTGACTTTTAGGAATTTCTAACAAAACATCAAGAAAAGATGGCTCGATGTTCGATAAAAGTATTGAAACAGAAATTGCCATATCGATTGATTTGATCTTAATTGTAGATATATAATCTCTAGATATTTCCATCCAGATATGCTTAGACATTATTGCATTGCACAGGGATGCACACAATCCTATCAATGGTGTATGGCAAGAAGACACCTGGGAAGCAAAACCATATTGCATCAACAAACATACATGTTTAACTCTTTCTTTGAACGTCATTCTGTCAACAAATAACAAAAACTGTATGGCAACAATCTCTATACTCAGATCGATCATACCATTGTCTAAACAGTTATTAGCTACTTGAAGTGCTTTCTCAAAATCTAATGTAACTCGAGCGTATTCCACAAGAGATGCTGTAAGACTAGATGATTTCCAAACTTTGAATTCCTCACCATTGTGTGTTTGAATAATATTTATATTTTGCAACGTACTTATATCAAAAGAACTAATTTTTGAAGTATTCCAACAAGAAAAAATATCATAAGCTTGCCAAATAAAGTGCCATTGTTGAATCCTTTCAAAGAAACAAGACGAGTATCCCATACGAGAAAACTGAAGAACATTATTCAATGCTTCGCATAATATGCAATGATTTTTACTCCCAATCGTTGGGATGTCGAAATTCCAGTATCGCTTGTGTGTTGACGTATATATTTTGCGCTCATGTTCATAAATCGGAAACCCTGTGCGATCTAAAAGGCATATGCTATATATATTATTAGCTCCCAACGATTTTAAAAAAAACGAAATTTCTGAAATATATTTTCCTTCTACAATATCATCGTCAAAAACAATGGCATTAAATTTTGAATTTATATTCTTAATGCTATTGACAGCATCAAATATTTTGGCCTGCGAAGAAGGGGTCAATTTTAGAACCGTAGACCGGCTTTCCTTTTGAAAAGATACATGGATTAACGCCAGAGACTTAATTAGGTCTTTAAATTGTTGATCCTCCTGCAATGTTCTGTAAATACGCTCTGTCGCATAATGCAATGGAAATATCAATAATGTATTCGGAGCGAGGAATAAAAGTGTTTTTATCTGCAAGTAAAGCCACTTTATTAATTCAGTATATGTTGCAGCAGACCGAAGATATGCAGAAACGGTGTTAAGCGCTAGAATTTCGTGCCGAGTATGATTTACGAAGTGACCGATTCGTAAACAATCAAGCTGTTCAAAGCTATGATACATATCGCTTTTATTCCGGATATCATCATCTTCAAAAAGTATACTTTTTTCTTGATCTACTCTGACAATACAAGGCGTATTACAAATACGACGAAATTCTGTACGGCTAGTGCATTCTTCTTTTAAAGGCCAGTTCAGAGCAGATATCACATGCAAGCAGGAAAAATCAATGTCTTGGCAGGTCTTCGTTATTGAATACTCCTTGTGGATAAATATGGACAACGAGATTAATCTTTTTAAATCATTTTCAGCGGCAAAATTTTTTAAAGTCTCCGAACTCAGGATAACACTTGAAATTGCGACATTGTTACTCCCATGCCTGCCTGAAAACCTTCTCGACTTAAGTTCTCGATATAGAGAATCAATCAAATCATCACAGCAAAGTAAATTTACGTCACCAACAAAATACAGCATGCGCTGTAGCGACCTATAACATATGTATCGCTTGCAAACATCTCCCAAAATATCTTCTATTGATATATATTGCGTAATTATTTTTTTATCCATCGAATCAGCATTCCACGCAATTGCGCCACTTATAGATTGAAATTTGTTAAGATTTTTTGAAATTATTTCCGAGTCAAGATCTCTTATTTTGTAAAAATAACAAGTTCCAAGCGAACTGATAATGGCATGATAAAATGATTTTGCAAGAATATAATTATTTGAAAAAGAAGATTCACCATCGCCCTTAGTCAAAACAGAAACTTGCCAAGATCTCGAAATCAAGTAAATATCTTTCTTGTTTGTCTTGTTGAATGTTTGTAGCTGTAACAATGAATAAGTTATTATCGCCAAAAAAGGCGATAAATCACAAAAGATTAATTTTTCAAATGGTAAACTTGATTTTTCGACTACATCTCCTGCAAATCGTGTTGTCCAATACTCGAGGTGTTGCTTATTAAAGTTTCTCGGAGGGCGAACTAACAAAACACCATCTTGAGATGCTGAGAGAGAAAACTCTTTCTCCTTTATCGAGGGACACCCACATGACTTATCGAACAAAGCATCAACAACGTCCCAGTTTAAATGAAACTCACAAATTGATTGACAATTTATCATATCTAATATATATTTTTTAAAGGATGAGTCAGGTGTAACCCAGACTTCTTTGTCAAAATTTATATCTTCAGTTCTAATATTCAGTCTAAAACAATACGACGTTCCTGGAACTAAATTTTGAACGGCATTATTTCTGCGAAACTTAAACGGAAAAACTTTTTTTGTTTCTATATTTGTTTGACATGTCTCTTGATTGTACGTATTGACCCCACCAATCCATTCATTATTTGTAAATATTCTTGTATAATCGGCATCGAAAGCCAGCATTAGATTTATCTGCTGAAGACCTGTAGCTAGGCTTGTAACTCTTTTTTTATTACCGTCGACTTTTAAACATTCAACATCATTTCCAAGCATACGTTGCACAAACAATTTCAAGTCATCATTCTTTGCATTTGATTTGTTTGCCACACCGTCTGTATTACCAATGAGACCACATCCGGCATCAGAGATATACAATTCAAACCAATTGAGAGAATCGCTTCTAAAACTTTCATTCAAAGTCGGAATGCGTTCCCATTCATTTTCTTGATACAAAATAACACTATTAGGCTGAGGAGTGCTTACGCCTCTTGGATATCTAATCCGTGCATAAATACTATAGGGTCGTCGCGTGGAATTGTAGGCATGCTTGTACGTATTTAGCATGGTTTCATAAATGATTTTTCGAATTTTTTGAAAAATTTTGTCCCGAGCATTAATACTTTTAATAGCTTGACAGTCCCTAATATTCCCCCTAACCTCATCTGTTAACCTTTCAACTTCATCGACGATATTGTCTTGACTATGACAACCTTCTAGATTAATTATTTTTGTCTTGATACAAACCATCGAGTGATTTCCGTACGAATGTTGAATATGAGCAATTTGACTTATAATTTTTTTAATTTCAGAATAGTTGTTCGAAACCAGAGGATTTTGATCATGTATAATACAAATTCGGTTGACACATTGAGCATATGCTTCGAGAAATCCTTCTGTAGCGAGGAACTTCAAAAAAATATCGTGATCTTCATCACCTATCGTTCCTAAATTTATCTGAATTTCAGTAAGCTGAGACAATTCTGGTAGTGCACTGGACAGCATGAGCAATGGTTGCGGATCACTCCAAATAGTGTCAGAGAAATCTATAACGATATAATCATTCGCATTGTCTCTTGCCTTCTGATATATATCATCTATCTTTATGATATTATCGAGCTCAAGCCAAGCTCTCGGCAAATTTATTTTATTTGAACTAGTCACAAAAGCATCATCACTCATAATTTGCCCGCTCTTGATAACGAAATAATGTATTCCGGCTTAGCATTTAATTGAACGGTCTTTCAAAAACGACAGCAATAAAAATTGCTATGGCTACTTTTTTCCTGGCTGTCGCTTGCTCTCGGGAGCAAATTTGAGACTTTTTCATCCCATCCAACAAACTATATACCACAATGACTTGCCTGCCAAGTCCTTTCTTTGCCAGGTCAGGGTAATCCCCCCGAAATAAGGTTGTTCTGAAAAGTATAATTTTCTCGTAAACTCGGACGAAGAGATTTTGCATGAAGACGGCCCGCTACTCCGACAGCCGTATCCGCGATAAATCCATTGGGAAAAGCCTTCTCGTCAGGGTGTGAGCATGGTGCATGTGGAATCTTGCGATCCCAGCTTGTTTTAATTTAAAAAGGCGAACACCTCTCTTGAGATGTTCGCCAACTGTTTTACGGAACGTATGTTATCTTGCTGCATATCGCATCCACAAGGCGTTTGTGAGCGTGTTCTGGACTAACGCTTTTTTCGCACTTGACGCGGAAACAATCACTTTCTGTCTTGTCTGTGGATTGAGCCGTAACTTCTTTCGCTGAGGCGTTGCTTGATTCTTCCTGATTCACTGTACCCTCAGTCCCAGGGCGCGCTCCCCAAAATCTTTCATAATATCGTTTCTTAATAAGACTATACGAGCCACATTCAAAGTCGTCGATGCAGAATACTTTGTTATTTGGCAAATAGTCATTCAAATAGCACGGCAAGCAAAAATATGATTTTTCACATCTCGGAGTATACTTTTCTCCACATAAAATACACTCTTTGGTCTTCATCGGTTTTTTCATAATGTTCTCCTGTTGTGGTTTTTTAGTAAAATAGCGCAAGCACACCTCTCGCCACTCATTCATGAGCAAATATGAAATCTCGAAAACAAATAATGTTTTCAAATTTCTGACATTAATTCTTTGACGGCGTCTCTGATAAGATGCTTAAAATCACAATCGCCAACAATTTGTTTAATCTTCATTTTGACCCTCTACCTGTATTCTTCGTTATCATACACGCCTGACACATCATCGGCAAAGTCAGACAAGCCATTGCCGTTGTACCAATCATTCACAATCATTTTTAATGGCCCTCTAAATTTCGATCTGCTTATATATTTTCAGCTCTGCACAAGTTCAGGCAACAAACTTACAGCCCGTTCTTTCTCACCTTCGAGACAATGATAGTAATGACTTGTTGTCGTAGATATCATTGAATGTCCTAACAACTTTGACACAGCAGCAAGGTCAGCACCCTTACTCAGCATTGTTGTTGCAAAGAGATGCCTTAAGTCATACATTCTGACAGGATAAGTTATGCCAGCTCGCTCACATGCTCTTCGAAAACCTTTACGGATCATGCCAATTGGCTGCCCACGCCATTCGATCACATAGCCAGACTGCGATTCAGCCTTCTTTTCCTTCATCTTACCAAGAAGTGCTGAAGCGATCGGCACTGATCTGTAGGTTCTTGTCTTGCTGGCATAGATTTTAGCTATGCCCTTCTCGAAATCGATGTGCTCCCACTTCAAGGCAAGAAGTTCGGATTCACCAGGACGCGTCCCCAGGCTGAAACAAACTTCCATGGCCCACCTGACATGCGGTTCAGCGTGGTCCATGATCTTTTTGACGTCATCGACGGTCAATTGGACGTCTCTGGGCTTCTCTCTTGACTTCTTCCTGCCCTTCATAGGGTTGACCGCGGTCAACCCGGTAGTGACGCCGAAATTGCAGATGGCGTTGACGTAGTCGCCGTAGCGGTTCACTGTCGGCTGTGACCGAGGGCGGTTCTGCTTCCCGTTGGTCTCCTGGAAGAACTGGATGAACGGGACCATGTCGTCAATGTAGTTCATTGAGTTCACCACCCGGTCGCCAATGATCGGATTGAACTGGTTTTCGATCATCTTCGCCAACTTCTTGGTATTGTTCTCGGTTCTGCCTGATACCTTGAGGTGAGCCAGGTATTTCCCGGCAAGGTCTCGGAAGGTTATCCCCTGGCCGGACTGATCAATCTTCTCCGGGGAAGTGATCTCTTCAATCACTTTTACTGGCGCGGGGGCTGGCGAACTGATCACATCAGTCTGCGGCAGGGGTGGTGCCGTACCCTGTTTTTTAGCATCACTGACAGCCTTATTGAAAGCTTCAGCCCGGGCATAAGCCTCTTCACCCCGGCCGAATGACTTGTCTCGCCTTTTCCCTGTTTCATCATGATAAAAGACCATCCAGCGTCCATCTCTGTCATAAACACCCATAGAACTCCTCCGAAAAGTTAATTCGATTTATTGAGTTTTCAAAAATATCAAGAAAATAAGTTTTCTAAATAGGCCACAAGCAAATCAAAGGGCTTGCTAGCCCCTTGAAGAAACCTGTTATATGGTATTCATCAATATTTCTTCGACTTCCTCCTCTTGTACTCCAAGGTACCTTCGAGTAATCGAAGGGCTGGAATGATTTAAACGTTTCGCCAAAACCTCCCATGAGACACCAAACGTCTTTCGCTGGTGATAAGTCCATGTTTTTCGAAGTGAATGAGCGCCGTAGTTTCCTTTCAGGTTAATGGCTTCAGTCCACTTCTTCATGTACTTCGTCACCGCATAGGTTGTGAGAGGATAATTCCGTCCTTTTCTGCTTTTAAACAGGAAATGGTCATCGTCATCCTTTACTGTTATCAAATAGGCATCGAGTGCTAATTTGATTTCCTTGTTCACCACAAAGACATTTTCCTTACCCGTCTTCTTTTCGCGCAAGGTAACGCGCGCACCGATCTTCACATCTTTGACATCGCCTATTTTCAAGGCAAGTAAGTCTTGGACGCGAAGACCTGAATTGACACCCATGACAAAAAGCAATTTGTCGCGGGGAGCATCGGAAAGAATCTTCTTGATGCTCTTCACACTTTTCAGGTCGATGATCGGTTCTACCTTCATCTTTCCCCTCCAATTCCCTTTTTTCTTTCAGGGAGTTGAAAATCGTGCATTCAAATCAGCCCCTCAAGGAAGCCCTCCAAGGGACCATGCGATAACCGCATAAATTTCTTTCAGAAATCCATTTCAAAATCCCCAATGTACGTTTATAGATAAAAACGTACTTTCCTTATAAATGTTATTTCTGTATAATTTTAGACAAACAAACAGAATCTTGCGCGTATTCTTAAAAAAATAGCCATGCCTTTCGACATGACTATGTTGAAGTTCAAAGCCATCTAGACTTTCGTCAAAATGATCTTTTCGTCTTCGACCAACACAGAGAATTCATCGCCGTCGTTCACCACCAGACCTTGAAGATCAATACTTTTCAGATAGATCTTCAATTCCATCTTGTTGTTCACCTTGGGCCGCCGCGAGTTCTTGAGGTAAAGCCCCTTGACCTCGTAATAGGTCTTATCATCGCTCATCAACTTGAGGACGTATTGCTTCAGAGTCTGGCGGTGTTTAATTCCCATCCTTGCCAGAATTGCTGAAGCGTCCATACCATTGAAAATGCACTCTCGCAGCATCGAAGGATTGTACTTCGATTCAATCTTCTTCTTGTCGGAACCTTCCTGAACATCCATAGCCGTGCTATCGTTCTTCTTGCTCATACAAGCTCCTTTTTATGTTTGATTGATAATTTCTGTATTTCGGCGAAGATTCTTCAAAATAACTAGTAACTTGCTTCTATTTGCTTGATCTTGCGCTTAATCTGCTTGGTCTCCCAGGGGCCAAAACGTGAATTGGCCCCAGGATCAAATTTCTGGGGCTTTCGGTCACGGGGGAGGGGCAACTATGGGTCAAGTCCAAAACGGCTCAGGACGGGGCGTATATAAGGGCAGTTTTGAAGTGGCCGGGGGGCTGAACTGGGCCAGCAGCAAACGGGGTGTTGGTCAGCTCACTTTCTGAAACGAAAAAAGGACCCCGCCCAAAGGCAAGGTCCCAGTATGTTCACGCAGTCCTGCCGCCGTCCCTGATGATCTAAACCACCAGGGAGGGCAGCAGTTTCAGGATCGAATGAGTCGTCACCGAATCAAGCGTCCTTCACAACCGAACAGACGGTTTTCCCGTATTCGGCTGTAGCAAGAGATGTTTTTTGTTCTTACTGAAATGCTTTGCCGATCAAGACCACCAATATTTCACAGAAGTCAATATATTAAACAATCTCGACGACACTCATCTCAATTTCAACTTTCAAATAATCTACAAATATCACATCTCTTGCCGTATCCCTTACGGACACGCAGCCATCCTCTCTAAAGACTAACGACTCCAACGTTTTTGCTTTAAAGCATTTAAAGAGGACTTCCCTTGGTCTTAAGCCCGGTTCTTTGAAACCGTCCCATACTTAATCGCTTACACATGACCAGAAGACACTTCACCTACCTATGTCTTCAGAATTGATTAAATCCAATAAATTTCAGTTTGCCATAAACCTCATTCATCATATGCGCCACCTTAGTCTCTCCATTTTCCAATGGATACGGGCCAGCCTCTCAATCTCAATCCCTCTCGCAACTGAATCGCTTCATATTGCTTAGATATGACTCAAGACTACTCGTTCGATGGAGCCGACAAGCAGTTTTGACCTGGAGCCATTTTTGTTTTTGATTGTAACAGAGTCTTAGGTTGAATCTGTTGTTTGCAGTATCAGCAACACTTGACCTGCGACTTAATGCAAGGCACCCATGACAATTTTACTACGCTAAATATTTGTTTTGATTATTCGAATATGTTGAAATCTTGAAAAGTATGTCTCGACTATTTCTAGAAAGATATTTACTTTTGTTATTTCTTGATAATCACACTGATCGTATTCACATTCAATAATATACGTATTAATTTCTGTCTAACAAAAGAGAAAGTTGCCGAATTATTGCGCCAACTAATCCGGCAACATCCCTTTTGCGTGATACCAAGGAGCAGAAATAAATAACTTATTTTCAATGCCACGTTTGATGGCATAAATGCCAGCCTCAGTCTCTTTCATCTAAGTCCACTAGGAACATGATGTAAAATATTTTCTCTTTTTAATTGAGTCCATATTTTTTCAAAAAAAACGTCTGCAATATGGTATTACAAGATTACTATCTTAAAAGACTTTTTCTAAAAATTCTATTTTACTACCTACATACTGTTTATATTTTAGAATAGTATTATAAGACAATCCACTTGTTCTAGATATCATATTATAAGACACTTTCTTCCCAGACCTAATTAAATACTCAATCGATTCATCTATTTTTCTAACACTATCTTGTGATACTATTTTATGGGTATACTTAGAGCCTTGGTATTGTCTTTCATAAACTTCCATCTTACGGTCAATGAGTTTCATATTTATATCTATTGGGTCAAATCCTAAAATACCAAAATTCTTTATTAGATGCTTGAAGTGAGCATTATTTCTTCTTGGCCATGTATGTTTAAAAATACCCTTCGCTATTCCAGTGACTTCAGGCGATGGAAGACAGCCTCTTTCTGGCCAATGCGCAACAATAGTAGTAAAATTTTCAGATTTAATAAATTCGAGAATATCATTATAAAATTCATCAGGTTTGCAGTATCGCTTTACGTAGCGATAAGACCATCTTAAGCCAAGATGATACAATTCATCATTCCTTCCTGCATATATACCCGATTTGAATTTAGCATAAGGATCATAAAATGATCGCAGGGTGACAAACTCAGCCAGATAGGCAAGGTCATATCTTTTATCAGCCCAAGTCACTCTCCATCTTGAAGAGAATGGATTTTTAATGGTTGAGTTTGTGTACCCACAATCAGCGCCTGTTTTAGTATTGAAACCATCTCGTATAGCCTTGAAATACCTAATCGGTCGCGGTCGAACATTATATGAGTTGTATTCGCAAGGCCAAATGACAGGAGTCTCAAGTTCGTATGCTAAGTTCGAATGGCCATTCTCTCTATTGATAAATGTTATTGTTGGTTCAGGAAATCCTTCATCCATCCATATTGTCCCAGAGCCTTCCCAATCAAGGTCTAAACATAGATACTGTCTTCGAGACTGAGGAAAGGCAAGATAATTAGATTTTTCAAGCGCTACGGTTAGACTTGTCCAAGTCGTAATACTTTTATCGACACCCCATCCGATGAGTTTGTCGAAATGTTTCTTAAATCTTTCTTGCGGCGAAGATCTTTCGGATGAAATAGTTAATTCTTCCGCGCCAAGAACATCCGCACGACTATCGACAGTGCAGTTTTCATGTTTTTTAATATCATATTTATTTATTTCAGGAGTTGAATGCTTGATTATTATCTTGCTTTTCTTTGTTTGCAAAATCTTTAATATCCAAGCTGGTGCTTTCGCGGGAACAGTATTTGAAATTATTTTACCATATTTCCAAGTAATTGGATCAAGAGCTCCAGGAGCCAAGACGTATCCATCACACCCGACTATTTCAAATATCATTTTTTCATTCAAATTGCCCAATGCATCAGTCAGCTCTCTCCCAATGCGTGTTGTTTTGTACTCGTATCCATCATCGGGATACTCAAAATAATATTGGACAGTTCCGTCCCCGGATTCCGTAGTAAACGTATCGCCTGACAATTCAAAAAAGTTTTTCTCGAGGAAATCCCTGAAAAGCGAACCGCTCAATACATTCAATACAATGACTTTGCTTGCTTTTCCACAAGCAACTCCGGGGTTATAGGCGACAAACTTGCTGCGCTCAAATTTTTGCCGTGTAATACAAGCCCGAGACCAATCCTGCTCCACAGGTTTCTTGCATTTGCTACGTTCTTTTTCAGTTCTATTGAGGGGGATCAAAGAAAAGCAACGTGACAATTTCTCACACATTTCGACCCAATCGTCGTAGTCAGTGATTTTTATATTGTTTACTTTTTCTACAAAAGACTCTTCTAATAAGCCACAACTCTTATCCAGATCAGCATTCTCAGTATATTCTTCCATGACAATCTCCTTAGAAAAACCATATAAGAAGATTATTTCTTTATAAAGTTTGAACTTTGCCTGACAGCGGTTCATTCAAGTAACGATTTTGCGACTCAATACTGCCTCATGATTTGAGCTTGTTGAAAGTATTAGAAAACAATCTTGATGCCGATTGCTTGGTAGTGATTTGATAAACCTGCGGCGTCCAACTGATTATTGTATTAAAATTTACACTGCGTCGGTAACGACATGATTGGTATGCATGTGTTTAACGAGTTGTGTTTGAACATTTAGACACAAATGAATTGTTGCCTGTTCTTCTGCAAGAGATTTGACAGCATAAAGCCGGTTAAAAACAGATAGTCTGCTTGGAAAACAAGCAAACGAACTGAGGGCGGTCCCCAGTGTGGGTGAGAAGCGAACAGGGTGTTGCTTTGCGCGAAACGATGCATAACTATGCGCGATTATGCACGAACCTGCATAAAGGCTGAGGCAGCCAACCGACTAGAATGATGTGTTTTTCTGTCAAGCCACGTCAAAATATGCACGCTAGACGTCTTTGGGCCTAGTCTTCGGGGAGTTTCATCCCCTTGGTGTGCGCAAGTCCAGACTCTGAAAGAATATACTGTTTCCCTTGCTTGTGCAAGAGGGACTCGTTGAGGGCTCTATCGAAACGGCGCGAGACGGTGCTTTGATTGATCCCCAACGATTTGGCAATCTCAGTCTGGGTAAAACCATTGGCGACCAAAAAAGCTATCCTGTGCGTAATGTCTTCCTGGTACTGCTTTCCCCGCATAACAACATTGCCGTTCTGTTCAATCATGTCGAATAAAACCGGTCTCTGGTACTCCTTTGCTACATTACGAGACGTAACGATATCCATCCTGAGCCCAAGTGCGTATTGAGATTCATACGGCGAGAGTTTGAGCTCTAAGTCAATAACATCAGAACTGATATAATTATTCCAATTCTTTGCTTTGACCAGAATGATGACCGTTTTGCCGAATTTTCTAAATTCTTTCAGCCACTCCGAAATGTCCGTCTTGGACTTGTTCGATTTGCACAACAAGTCGAAGTCATCGATTATGACCAGATTAATGCTAGGGTTATCTTTGACTCCAGATAAAATATAATTTCTCCAGAAATTTTTAGATAAATCTATCTGATGCAAATTGTTTTTCGCTAAGAGCTGCATGTTCGAAAGTATTTTGATTTTATCCCTCGACTCAGGTGGCGTGCATTTTTGGAATCTATTCAGGATTTCGTCAAACTCCAGCGTATGGTTGACGAAAATAGAACTTATGTCTACGTTTGGAACAAAGTGTTGTTCTTTGCTTTTCCATTCAATCAGTTGCGACACTAAATTCATGAGAAACCAAGTAGATCCAATAATTCGATCAGCTGAAATTAAAACCAAATCACCTTGGTAAATAAAATTGTCTACGATTGGCTGCCTATCTTCGAATTGCTCTGTTTCACTGGCGTCGGGCAGATCTTCAAAGTTAAGGTCGATGTCATTTTCGACCAATTCATATTCAGGCAAATCTTCGGACGCTTCTTTCATCTTCTCGCCGCTTTCGGCATGTTCTCCTTCAACGGGATCATCAACCTCTTGCTTGTTCGGAGTGTCCTCCATGCTTTCGATATTTTCTTCAATGTTATTGCTGTCGAGACCAAGGACTTTGTCATTGTCAGCATCGTTGTTTTCCACAGTTAGCCTCCTTTAGTTTATTTGCAGCAGAGTTTCGTATATCGAGGCATGGTCGCCCGCATTGATCTCGTTGATTTTCAACAGCATTTTGTTTCCGTGGGATGCGAAGCTATATATTGGTCGTTTCGTCCAACTATTGACAGCATGCGGGAAAGCATACGATCGAAATATTGTCTTTCGACCTTTGCCGTCATTCCCTAAATTAGGAATGCGCACAATATACTCTTTGTTTTGAAATCCGTAAAACACACCATCGTTAAATACGATGTCAACAAACTCGCTTTTCTTCAATTTTAAAATTATACTTAAATCTTCAGGAAATTTGCGGCCATCAGCCACCGGGCCAAACTTACTTGCCAAATCAAAGCTATATTTCCTCAATTTGTTCAATTTTTCGAACCTATACTTTGTCTCTTTGTTTCGAAACATAATAAATTTCTCGTCAGACACAATCGACACGTCGAACACTCCTTTGAAATTACCAAATTTCGAGAAGTCTTTGCCGAAGTTCCTGAAGCCTATGAAGCCATTGGTGTTAATTATGTCACTAAAATCTGCGACAACTAACGAGTTTTGCATCAATTGCTGACAGAACTTCTTTTCGTATATTGACACAGATGACTTGTCAGGCATCATATTCAAAATTTTAAAGAAACAATCCATTTTAGACGGATCAAGCTCGTCTATTCTTGTTTCGTGTTCAGCGATGATTGCTTGTTTTGCCATCTTTACCTTTGGCGACTTATTGATAATGCTTTTAGGAAAATAGGAAATCAGTGCGTCAAGGTGCTCTTTGCAAGATTCATGGCCATACTCTGTCCCCCAAATCAATTGTGCAGAAAAAATGTTTCCAGTGTATCGCTTGTCAAGCAGTGAGTTAATGTCTGTACTAAAAACCCAAGTTGACACACCTTCGTCCACTTTCTGAGCCATGTATTTCAGACAAAATGTCAAACAATTTTGTTTTTTTTCAAATTTTTCTTCGATCTCATCGACGATGTCTATTTCACCTGGCTGCTGTAGACAAATATTACTCGTCAAGGTACATATTGCATTTGACTGAAACAAATCAGCATCTTTATCAAGTTGTTCAATAAGTTTTAAGCGATCAATTACAGAAAAATAAATTATATAGCGTATGGCTCCAGGCCTTGATTTGATGCTCGAAAAAGTATTGATTTTATCGGTAAAAATATCATTAACAGACGAGGCGCTGGGTGTATGGTAAAAATCAAAGCTCTCTAAAGGAAACGACTTGTTTGCCAGGAAAGAGCAGTTATTGCCTGAACAATAAGACCTTACAAAATCAATATAATCTTTGTCGAATCCTTCCGACGAAAATGGCATCACGATCATCACGTTGCCTTTTCGCAATTCGAACTCAATTTCAAGCATTTGAACTTGACCATATTTTTGGCAATATGCCGCAGTTTCTTCGATTGTTTCGACGACAACAAACTCATAGTGCAGCTCAAAATCTTCCTTATCCTCCGGTTTGATATTAACACTATATGCTTTGCTCTCGTTGTAAATATACAGACATTGACCGTTTTCTGCCATACAGTACTTAAAATTACGATTGGCGACGAATGTGCTTTTTTTAGACATAGCATTCTCAATTGTTTTGTTCACTGTTTTGGATCACTACCAGCTTTAAACAGCTCATGACAGTCTGATTCCTCAACGTGCTGTCACGCGGTCGTCCCAAAATGCCCAAATGAGCTAATACTCACCGGTCTCGTCGCCTTCCAGGGCAACTGCCCGAACGCCCATGAAAGCTCACTCTGCAGAGGCAACCGTCGATGCAGGCAATGTCCCCTCAATTCCAGTACCAGTTCCCTCCGCCGAAGCGGTATCCTTGGAATGGCCCAGCTAGTTTCGACCACAGACTAGCCTAGCGACAAGGATGGTTTCTCACTACCGTTGTCTTCTCAAGGGTCAGGACGGAAAACCGCCCTGACCCATTGTTAGAAGGTCGATGGTTGTATCGCTAACTTTGCAGTTTATGCTTCAAGATAAGGATACCCCAACCATCCTCAACGCTATAGGTTCCATTAAACTCATCCTTAGCCGAAACTTTCATCCTCAAACCTTCAAGGAAGTTGTTGCTCAGCAAGAGATTAAGGCTCTTGGTTGGTTTTACGTTTCCAGTAAAAGCTTTACCCCGATCATCTACAGGAAGAGGAGGAATGTTCTGCGATTCTTCGCGGTAGTATTTCAACCACCACTTTTCCAACGTGAGATACTTGACACCAAGCTTCTCTTCCAACTCATCGATCGTAGCCCCTTCCCGAAGCAGAGCGATGAACATATCCTTTTTATTAGGATATTCAGAGGTGGCGGCCATAATAATAGTCCTCCTGATGTTGCACTTACACAACATCCACAAAAGTTATCGTCAGATCCATCGTGCTCAGGCAAAAAGAACCGAGCAGCCGCGCCAAATAATGGGCGTCAGAAGAGAGCTAAATCAGAAGAACTACCTCCTTTTAGCACGACAAGACTGCGGAATGCGTCTTGCTATGCTAGCAAAGTCTGCACAGAACCATGGAGGTAGTGGAAGGGATGAGAGATAAGGAGGGGATGATGGAGGGATACATTGACTTGCGTAACCTTGTAAGGTTGTTACTCGATAGCCTAGCCCTGGTGGGTATTATGTTAAAGCCCAATTGGCTTCCCGAACCGACAAGACGCCCCACGTGGGGAACGCTATTATTTCGAGATGTACTCGTATAACCCGCTGTGACAAAACACGTCAAGACGTAGTGCAAACAATATCTCCTGTGTTTCTGGCGTGATGGAAATTTTTTCAAATTTTTCTACTGTTCCCCTTCACCCCAAGCGGCGGACAGCACGGCATCCTGAGGACATTTCGCGCCAATGAACTGATCTTATAGTTTTAAACCCCCATATCTGAACAAATTAAATCTACAATCACTCGAGTTGCTGCTTTTGATAAGCATGCATCTTTACAAAACGCCATTATCGTTACTCTTTGTAGAGTTTATGTACAAATATCCTTTATTCTGCTTATTACATTGACATCCATGCACTGATAACATGCCAATGCCCAACATATCCAATCATGATAATCCAATGTGTATTCGCCTACCCCAGAGTTGAAGTGAAACGTGGGTTTTTCGACATCTTCCCACTCAGCCCCCGGATTTCGAAGGGGAGTGCTCAAAATCCCGGGGTTTGACTTTTCGATATCCCACCACGCCTCAGGTTCAGGAGAATTTATCGCTAATGATTCCCACTTTACTGATTATTGTCTTAAGACGTCACGCAGCAATTCCATCGTAATTTTGTATGAAATCAGTGCGTGTCGCTTCAAACCCATCTAGCTCACAATTCAGCACAATTAGTCGTCTTCTGGCAGCATTATGGTCAACACTGGCTCACCGTGATCTCCCGGCCCCATGACCGCCAGGACATGGACGGTATCCCATCTGCCCGGCTCCATGAGAAACAGGACGTCGAATTCGGCACGGTCGCCGGTGCTTGAAGCTTTCGCCGCGATCAATGTCCGAAAAAGGAGATCGTGAAGCCGCCCCTCAATGGATTGCCCTTCTCCTTCCAGCCCGGCCGGCGGCACAAGGTAATCAGCATAGAGGTGGTCCGTGACGCAGGTGTTCACCTTGAAGCCAAGTTGATGAGCTTGCTCGGTGACGTCAATCAACACCCCGTCCTCGAGGGCTTGGTTCCGCGTATAGCTGAAAATGATGTTCCAATCTTCGGCCATTTGGGTATCCTCCCGTTGGAATATTTGAATCTCCTGGGAGGATACCCTGAAGGGGCCGGGGAGGTCACTCCCTACACTGCTTTTCTTGACCATCAACAAATGATAAAATCAGAAGAAATTTTCATGAAATAAACCGTTCATAATTGCGGCAAGCAAATTACGTATTGCATATTGCTTCAACCGCAATCAGCACAGGGCACGCCTATGTCTTCAACCTTCAAACATTTATCGCCCCACAGAACCCCTAGTCGTATTTCTCAAACTGTATTGGATTACATGGTTCTAACTTGCTCAAAAACGAGTGCATTGATATTGATGGATTGCTGTTTTCATTTTTTTCAATTTTTACATAAGTGATATTTGCGGAATCTTCGACAGTAAAATTTCCTTCAACCACAATACGCTTGCCCATTGTGTTTTCAACATTACTTGTCATTACAATAGGAATCGAATTTTTAGTAACTTTATATTCAACCGGGAGGGAAGGTTTTGAGGGCATGCCAAGAGCAACCGTGCTGTTGTTTTCATTTGGTGCCGATATTTTAACCTGCCAGTTAAATTTAAGATCGTTCGCCGTAATATCTACAATTTCAAACTCACAAAGCTGGAGGTCATGTCGAGATGAATCACAAGTTCCACGATATTTACCGATAAATGCCTTTTTGTTTTGCTCGACGAACTTCTTCAAGGAAGCAGATCGTTCATCTTCTAAAACCTGATTACGGACTTCATTAAACATCATTGATCCAAAAACCTTAACACATGATACAAACTTATTGACATAGATATCTTTGATGTTGTCAAGATCTCCTTCACATCTTTGTTTTCCATTAATTTCAATACAAGAATAACCCACGCTAAAACTTTTTCGACTTGCATCAATCAAAAACTGAATACGAACTATGGCACCACTCTTGAATTCTGGATATTTTAAAAGAAATCTATTTTCAACTTCTTTATCCCTGCCATTTGCTATATTATCAATGATAGTATCTAGTGGAATTTTTCCGTTAAACTCGACAACCATTCGCTTCTGCGAGTCCTCAAATTCTTTCCAACTTGTCGAACTAAAGTATTTGTAATTATCAAGAGCATTTCCAACAGTTACAGAACTGTCGATCTTCAAAGATCCTGATTTCACAATATCGATGTTTTTTTCTCCACTAAAAATGGGAGTAATTAGAAACAAGAAGATTCCAGCGGCAACAATGGCACCAACAAACAATTTATTTTTTAACATTAGCAACAATTTGTCTTTCATTTCCATGTTGCCGTTTACGACTTGAATCAACTGAGCATATTCGCTCTTCAACATATTCAAGAACTTGCCCATAGCGACCTCCCTAATGTTGCGCTAAATATCGAGTAGTTGGCCCCCGTTAGGCCGATCCGCCCTCATAATAGGTAATTTAATTCCTATTTTCAAGAAAAAAAGGTAAACAGTCTGGTTCGCCCCCTGCCGCCAGTCCCGTATTGGTATGCAGGGGGAAAAATGGCTAATATCCATGAAATATTAGGAAAAAGGATTCAGTCGCTCAGGAAGAAAGCCGGCCTGACCCAACTGGAACTGGCTGAAAAAGCCAATTTATCCTTGAAACATCTCGGGGAAATCGAACGCGGCCGGGGCAATCCCACCCTCGAAAGTCTTCACAACTTAACAGTCGCGCTCGATATCTCCCTAATGAAGTTATTTGACCTCGAAGTTGATCTGCTTACAACAAAGGTGACGGAAGAACTTGCCATTGATATTATCCAGTCAGCATCTCCGAGCGACAAAACAAAGATTCTTAAGATATTGACGGCTCTGACAGAATAAAGCTGTCAGCCATTAATCGTAGAACTTCGGGTCACTGTCCGTGACCTTCAAGTCATTGAACCGACCACGAACATTTTTTTCTTCCTTTCTGATTGCATTTCGAACGTTATCGTGTCCAACAATGACACCTCCACCGTTAGCTATTACTTTGAGCACGGTTCCAACAACGAGACCTAAAGCGATTCCAGCGACAAATTTAAAAAGCATCATATCTCGAACCTCCATGAAAACAGATTAAAGGACCATGACTTCAGCCCTTGTCATTTAAAGCAGCGGCTAGCTGATCAAGATATTCCCTGAGATTTGTTGCGAGATGCATCCCTATTTCTGCCCACCGTCGCACAAACACTCCCTGTACTCCTGAATCTGCCGCGCCCATGACATCAAAAAGGTGTTCAATGGGCTGAAACCGCTTGGTGATCTCTTCGATCACTTCGAGCGTCTTGTCTTTGGATTCTGCTTCGGTCGGCATGTTCACCTCGTGATCCAGGAGATCGGGGACCAGGGAAGGATACCCTCGGGGCAAGGGCTAGGTCACGGGGCGAAGGCAGCAGTTGGGGAGACCGGGGCAATTGGCAGTGCCGCCGGCTGAATCGGACATTGGGCCGGAGTGGGATCCTCCTGGGTTTTGCCCATGGCGGGGACCAAGGGAGAGGGGTGGGCTAGAGAAGCCCAAGGACGGGGCCGTAGGGCGCGAATCCAAGGGGTGCCCCATGACAGACCGGGGTTGGGATGCTGGCCGCCACTCCCCTCATGGGGCAACAGAAGATCAATTACTGAGCAAAGCTCATGAACATAAATTTCATTTCACGTTGACAGAAAGTCACCTTAAAGCTATCTGCCCATTTATTCATCCAAAAACTAAGGAGCTAATCATGATCGATAAAGAAATTTGGGCAGAAGCTTTAAATCTGGCGAAAGACCAACTCCGCCATGGCAAAGTTCATTTCAGCGAACTGGAAGTCGTTACGAAGAGCATTTACGAAAAATTGACTGCCCTCAGCGCCGGCCCGATCATTGATGTTCAGGCAGAACCCATGAAGCAAATCGAAGCTCCGCAGCATGTTAAGACCAAGAAAGGCGTCAAATGTGCCGTCTGTGGCGTAGAATTTAAGGTTTTAGGCACGAAACATCTTGAGTCTCATGGCCTGACTCGTAAAGAATACATGGAAAAGTATAGTGTCTCCAAGAAAGATATGTCTGTCAAGATTGCCAGAAAAACGCTGACTGGCGAAGCCAACCCACTGAAGCAGATGCAGATGATCATGAAGGAATTTGGAATTAAGCGTGGGGACGTCACTCAGTTTGTTCTGGACAATGGTTTTGACGACATGAAATCGCTTGCGGCTGCCGCGAAAGAAAAGAATGTTGGCATCCTTGAGTTGCTGAAAGCACCTGCTGAAGCTAAATAGTCGATGGCTGACAAAAAATAGCTCCGGCTCAAAATTTGAAGCCCACGTCGTCCATGTTAAAGTGGATGGCGTGGGCTTTTTATATGAGCATTCAGCCTTGGATAACGCTCTCTGCGAAAACTACCTTTATTATAATCAATGCAATAAAAACAGATCTATCCAGTATTTTGCCGAAACAATTCAACCAAAAACAAAAAATATTTTGACAACATCTAAAAGCAACTCGCTAGGGCTATTAGAACTATCTACTTGACGCGAGGGTCTTCTGGCTCCCACGGCGCACGTCCACACCAACCATCCAAAATTCTGACATTATCTTCAATACTATCCCGAGTCGGTTCTTCAAGTTCAGTATAAGTATGCTCAAAGAGCTCAACACGGAATGACTTGCCGCATTTCTTGTTTGGACAAAATCCGTCAACGCTCATCGCATATGACGACTTTTCGCCCATCTCTGCTTCTTCGCTAGAGATTAATTCCCAGTCAGCACATTCAACATCGAAATCATGACCGCACGACTTGCACTTGCACTTCAAGGACATACCACCACCTCTTCATTATTATCTGCAGAAATGCCATTGACCATTATCCACTCAGGGCAGCCTGACCGATTGCCACCTCAAGCAGGCCGGAATTTACACCACATTAACGGACGTGACCATCAAATTTAAGCAACGCAAGCTGAAAACCTACTCAAAAATCCGAGAGGCGTAGAGCCCACCTATGGATTCTGTGATTAGCTCCGAGGTGCTTGAAGATTGATCCCGCGTCCTTAATACCCCTCAGAATGCCAACCCAGCCCGACATCCCAAAATTTCAAATTTCGACGGATTCGACGTATCCAGCTGAAATTACATATGACCCACGCGAAATCCGCGTTCAAAATCGTTCAACAACTGAAATGACAAATAATTCCAGAAAAGCACCACCGACGCACGGGCAAGGGGGCAAGGCAGTTTAGCAGATACGGGGAAAGGCCCGGGACAGGGCCGATAGAGGAAAGGAGCAGAATGAGGGGGGGTATATCCCCTGTTCAGCCGGAATGGTGGAAAGTGAAGTTGGTAATCGCCTAGTATTGCAATACTTGCCGCCTGCTGATAAGACTCGATCCTGCGATCACCAGTAGCTTTTTGATATCTCGCGGTGTTGCGACAATCAGCCAGTTGAAAAAAACCATGCAGGTAATTTTATATGAAACCTATTTCTGCAAACTTTCGCACAAGCTCACGGATGCCACTATTGCTTGGCGAGGATTTAATACCAGAGCCAGGATACGCATTGTTTGAACTTGTAAAAAATGCTCATGACGCTGATGCTACTTCTGTTAAAATTATCTTAAAGAACATAGATAACCCCCAAATAGGCAGGATAATAATAACGGACAATGGCTGCGGAATGTCATTGGCAACCTTAACGAATATATGGCTTGTTTTAGGTACTGCATACCGCAGGAATCAGGGCAAACAGTATGAAACAACTCCGAATGGGCGGCCAGTGCTCGGCGAAAAAGGTCTAGGTAGATTTGCAGTTCACAAACTGGGTGAACGCATCACCTTGACTACTCGCACCACTAATCAACCAGAATATATCGTTAATATTAATTGGAAAAAGTTTGACCCAGAGGATCAGCGTTTTCTCGAAGAAATACCTGTCACAATTCGTTCACGATCTCCAAAAAGATTCTTGAACAATAACACAGGAACTAGAATCCAAATTTCCGGCCTTAGAGAACCTTGGACGCGAGGAATGGTGCGCGATCTATATCGAGACATTAATTCTATCTCGTCACCATTTCGATCCAGAACAGATTTCAAGACTTTTCTTGAAATTACTCCTCATGAAGATTGGATAAATTCCCTCTTCAGTTACAATGACGCAATGAAAATTGCACTATTTAAGTCTACAGCAACTATCTCAGGGGTTGATTATTCAATAGACTACACCTTTTCCCCGCCTGAATCTTTGAAGGACAGACTGGAATCACGGGAGGAATCTCTAATCGAAAAACTTCCACCATACACACCTCCTAAGACGATTGCAAAGAAAGAAACACCAGAAATTCCTTCACATCTTTTCACACAGGAAGAAATTAGTCTCATCAAAAAGCTAGGTAAAATAGAAATAAGAATGTATATATACGACCTTGATCGTGATATCATAAGAGAAACCACTGACGATCAACTTGGCCTGAAACGATTTTTGAAAGAAAATGGGGGAATGAGAGTCTACAGAAATGGAATTCGTGTTTTTGGGCTTGGCGGAGCTGGTGAAGACTGGCTTGATCTTGGCGGGCGACGAGTTCAAGTCCCATCCTCCAGGCTAAGTAACAATCAATTCTTTGGAGCTGTTTTCCTTTCATCTGAGTCTTCAGAACTTTTGAAAGAACAAACAAATCGACGTGGCTTTACTGAAAGTCTTTACTTAAACGCATTGCGAAAAGCTATTCGAAAAATTCTTCTTGAAGTTGAAGCATATAGATTTAGTGACAAAGAACGAATCAAAGCTGTACTTTCCGGAGGGATAACTCGAACACCAGTGATTTCTGACATATCCGATCTTCGAGAAATGCTTTTAAAGAAGTACCCTGATGATATCAAAACTATTGAACCTGCTCTGAACCGGCTGGAGAAGGCCTACGAAGAGACACGGGACACTTTGATTAATGCTGCCAGCATGGGGCTTTCCCTCGGAGCAGTAGTTCATGAAGTTGAAAAGCAGATGTCTTTGCTTGCCAGTGCCGTTAAAAAACGTCCTTTTCCAACGGAAGAGGTCCAAAATCTAGTCCAGACTTTAGATGAAATGATGAAAGGAGTAACCTTTTTACTTCGCAAAAGAAGCATTGGAGTAGAATCACTGAATGATATTGTAGAGGGTCTTCTCTTTACCGTTCGACATAGGTTTAGAAAACACCAGATTGATCTTATCAATGGCTTTGAAGATCACTTCGACATCAAAGTCCGCTGTTCTCGCCGCCTCGTAGCGAATGCGCTTCTTAACCTCATTGATAACTCTATTTATTGGCTATCTATACGCGGACATACAAAAAAAATGATCTACATTGGTCCATCTGTGGATTATAAACAAGGGCCAGCCATTGTCATCGCGGACAATGGACCTGGGTTCACAGATACTCCCCCAGACCTAATAAGGCCTTTTTTTTCGCGAAAAGATGACGGAATGGGATTGGGACTCTATATAGTAGATGAAAGCATGCGACGCCAAGAAGGATCTCTGGTGTTCCCATCGCGAGGCGATGTCGACCTCCCCAACGAAATAAGTGGTGCTGTGACTGCACTAATTTTCAAAGACAAGGCGAGACAATGAATCATTTTTTTTCATCACCTAGCGTTGTTGTTATTGATGATGAGCCCAATCACGCCATCCCAATCCTTGCCGCTCTTTCACGGCTTGGAATACCATCGGCCTGGTTTGAAGCGACCGAAAAGAAGAAATTACCCCAACAACCACTTCAAAATGTCCGCTTATTAATACTTGACTTGAATCTCGGGACGTCTGGATTTGACGTTAAATTTACAGTTGGCGCTGTACTAAATACGATTGCCCCTACAGAAGTTGGCGGCCCTTTGCTAATCATGGCCTGGACAACGCACGACGACAACCTCGCTCAATTCAATTCATCACTTCAAGATTACAACAACGACCTTCCCGACAACGAGAAAGTTCAACCAATTGGCATTATTCCATTGAAAAACAAATCAGAATTCGTGACAAACCCCAAAGAAAATGATGTCGACGATCTAGCCAAACAGGTACGTGACATTCTTTCGGAATTATTCCCATACAATATCTTATTACGATGGGAAGCTGCTTGTACACTGGCAGCCTCGGATACTGTAAGTATGATTGCTCACCTTGCAGGACTTCCAAGCATTCCCCCTCTGGCTTGGAAAAACTATTTGGCTTTGATTCTGAAGAAACTCACCGAAGCAGCTATGGGCCAGACTTGTCCCGAAGACATTAACAACCAAGAAGCTATTGAGTCTTTGTTTAAAACACTCACATCAGTTCTTGACGACAAAATTGGAAACGATTTTTCTTTTTTTAACCCCACCACCATCATGCCAGAACAAGGGGAACAGCAACCGGGCGCGCCTTGCACCACTTATCCTCCAAGGCAGAGCGACACAGCTTGCATAGACCTAGACACTTATACGATCTCAAAAATAAATTCAATGCTTCTTACTGAAAACAGTTTGCATGCAAACAACCCAGGTTCCATAATCTCTATACGTGATTTAAACGATTTGTCTTTACTTCCTTTTCGTTCAACCGATCAGGACTGGAATAAAACTTACATAGAAAGTCTATTTAGTTCCAGTGGAAAGTTAGGGCGAGAGCCTGTCAAAAGAGATGTTCAGATTTTGAACGAATGCTCACTCCCAATTATCGTTGAAGTTTCTCCATCTTGTGATGTTGCTCAACAAAAGAGAAAACTCCTTCGGTTTATATTTGGGCTTCTTTTCCCCATCGATTATTTCCCTATCGCAAAATACAGCGGATATGCAAAGCGTATCGGACCTTTATTATATAAAGAATGCCCTTCTGGCATCATCCTAGACAGCCGCCATTTTTTTTCATTACCATTAACGACTGAACTACCCAAAGCCATTTTTCGTTTTCGAAAGCGGGTTCATGTAGATATTCAAGCATGGCTAGCCAGCGAATTGGCTCGACCTGGCCATCTGTTCGTTGACATAAAATGAAAAAACTATTTCGAAGTTTTATCTATTGCTTCTAAGATTTGATTGGCAGCCATCTTACCCAAAAGGGGGGGGACAGCGTTGCCCACCTGAATATATTGCTCGGTTCTATTGCCTAAAAAGAAATAATTATCTGGAAAAGTCTGAATCCGTGCAGCTTCCCGAACTGTTAAGGTTCTACATTGTGAAGCGTCTGGATGAATAAAGTAATGTCCATCCTGCGAAAGGTGACTTGTGATGGTTTTTGCTGGTACCCCAGCTTGTTGGACTCTAAAACGATCCTTAAATTTTTCAGTTTTTGCATTCTTGTGTGCAGGCAAAATCTCTTCTGGAAAATCATTTAGCATTGCAATACGGCCAGTCGCTTTCGCAAAAGAAGTCACAAACAGATAACGATGAAGATCAGTTGGCATATGACTTTTTGATCGATGATTGAGCACTCCTGCTAAATTTTGGTCGTGATACCATTCTCCTTCCCATTCTGGAGCTGAAGTATCCCTGCTAGGAATATAATCTGATCCTTGATCTAAAGACAGTTCACACGCCTGCTCGACAGCCTCTGCGACAGCTATTTTCAGTTTTTCTCCGAATCTGTTGCTTGCGTCCTGCAACCATTTAGTCGATAGCGCATTTTGAAGAACACCTTTCCATCCTTCCAAGGAGTCTTTGTTGCGGGAAAGTCCACTTCGCAACCGAGGCAACCCCTTCATGACCAATCCGGCACCGGTCAAGGTTCCTTCGGGTATGAACCTTTTGGGTGATCCGTCAACATCTTCTCGTATACCGAGTATAAGAATCCGATGCCTGGTTTGCGGAATACCGTATTGCTCTGCCTGAATAAGCAATTTTCTTGGATCCCCAGTTTCATCCACCTCCGCTCCTGTCAGTGCATATAGCCGGTATCGATGCTGGAAACCGGGCTTACCCTCTCGTTTCCAAAAGGCTCCAGGAGAGGCAAGTCCCTCGATGATCTTCGGAAAGAGAGGTTTTCCTTCTGCCTTTGCAGAAAATAGACCTCTGACATTTTCAAAAACAAATGCTGCGGGTGAATGTCGCCCAAGAACCCTGACGTACTCTCGGTAAAGGAATAATCTCGGGTCTTGCTCCGGATTATAATTCGGATTGCCCTGGTTTCTCGAACGTCCCGCCGTGGAATAAGCCTGACAGGGAGGTCCACCGATGAGCACCCACGAATCGCATCCACCCAGAGCTTCCTCAATAAGTTGATCGAGAGCCTCCTCTGGACAGGATTCGGGGTTTCCAAGTTCCGCGTGACGTGTTATCCATGCAGAAAGCTCTGCTTTTTTGGGGTAAGCAGACCAAAGAGACTCAAAAGATATTTCACCCCGGAGAACTCGGTAATATTCTTCTGGTAATTCACCTGCAGGAAAGAGACGACAGAAATTCCGCAACCTAAGTGTTTCGCAAGTTATCCTATCCTTTTCGACTGTAAGCGCAATTCGAAACCTCCGATTCACATCGGAAACTGGACAAAAACCTTCTGTCATCCCCCCTGCACCGGCAAAGAGATTAATAACAGGAATAGCCATTGAAGAAGTCCTAACCATTGTCTTTATTATCCTTCAGTTCCAACAATCCGAAAGCCTTTTGAAGACGTTTATTCAAAACTTTTGGATTCAGGAGTTCACACTCCCAAACTACCAAGACACGCCACCCTAATAATTCAAGTTCCTGGGTTACTCTTTTATCTCGCTCAATATTCTTTTTAAATTTGTCCTGCCAAAATGCTGCATTTGCTTTCGGTACAGTTGCGAGTCGACATTCTTCATGACGATGCCAGAAACAGCCATGAACCATAATCACTGTATGATGATGCGGTAGTACAATATCTGGTGTGCCAGGGAGCTTTCTTTGCCTCAACCGAAAACGTAGTCCTAAATGGTGAAGCATAGATCGAACTGCTTTTTCAGGCTGCGTATCCCCTGATCGGATTCTTGACATATTCCAACTGCGCTGAGGCGAGGGAGGACTGATCGCCGCTTTAACTCCGGGCTTTGTATTGTCCCTTTTCGCTGCCATGACTTTTTAATCTAAATTGAATTCACCCGAGGCGCAACTCCGGAGAATGCAACACCCCTAACGTGATCCCGTTTAATTTTTTTTCTAATTATTGCTGCATGTTACTTGCTTATTTCGGGCAAGCAAACTGCCAGCACCCCCAGACAGAACCAACTCGCTCCGGCGAGCGTCCGGAAGCAGCTCCCAGCAGATCACCAGCCACTTGCCTAGGGCGCTTTTAAGCCAGTTAAGATAATTTCAGCCATTTTTCTTTATCTACCTCACTCCCCCAACGCGCAGCTGTCTGCGCATTGTGCAGCGCCTCACCCCACCCTCATTTTCCAGCTCATTTCGACCGCCCGGCCCAGGCAGCCCCGGCATCCCAAACTTTCAAAATCCGACTAATTCGACGCATCCCACCGAAATAACAGATGATCAATGCGGAATTCGCGTTCAAAATCGTTCAAAATATTTCAAC
>JAEZEM010000072.1 GCA_023417745.1 Pseudomonadota bacterium | reverse complement strand
TCCTGCTCGAATTCCAGGCTGCGGGCCTTGAAGGCGGGCACGTCCTGGTTGGCCAGGTTGGACATGACGACATTCTGACGCTCCAGATGCAGGTCCATGACCTTGCCGAGCAGTCCGATATTTTGTGAGAACATTGTTTTCATTGTCTTTTTCCTCCGCTTGGGAGAGCTGTCCCCGGGCTGGCCGCCCGTTTTCGAAAGTCTATTGGGCAAAAAGCGTTCCAGTCCGAAGGGCGAGGATCGGGCAGGGGCATTTTTTGCCGGATCTTCGTTTTACTTTCTAATAAACCCGGACGGA
Organism: Pseudomonadota bacterium; assembly: GCA_023417745.1. GTDB lineage: Bacteria > Desulfobacterota > Desulfovibrionia > Desulfovibrionales > Desulfovibrionaceae > Solidesulfovibrio. The sequence goes on along the minus strand of JAEZEM010000072.1, from coordinate 2,490 downwards.
TTTCCCGAAAGCCTCATTTGTCGCGGGCCTGTGGAGCGGGCGGTCAGGCCCATTGGGCTGGTTGGCACGGGGATTGCTTGGACGAAAATGCCCGGCAGCCCTCGCCGCCGGGACAAACGAGCACCAGCGCGACGCCGTCCTGGCGGCGCGAACCGGCCAGGCCCGAAACCAGCACCCGACGGGCCGCCAACGGAGGGGATGTCATGAGTGGGCAACTCGACTACGAAATCAACAAAGAACTCGGCGAATGCTATCTGTTCATGGGCGACCTGGACAAGGCCGAGGAATATTACGGCAAGGCCATGACCAGCAACGGCGTGCACCCCGACCCCTATCTGGGGCTGGCCACCATCGCCGTGCAGCGCGGCAAGCTCGACGACGCCATGTCGTTGTACCGCAAGGCGTCCTCCATCGAGGCCGACGACCGGTCCCTGTCCGGCATGGCGCTTATTGAAATGGAGCGCGGCCAGTCGGCCGAGGCCTTCACCCATTTCAAGGGCGCGCTGTCCAGGAACCCGGAAAACCTGGTGGCCCTTTTTGGTCTGGTCCGCCTGGCCCATGCCGACGAGCGCCTGGAGGAAGTCCTGTCTTACCTGCAGGACTACCTGGCCCTGGACCCGCTCAAGCACGAGGTCCGCTTCACCCTGGCCGGTTGTCTGGTGAGCCTTGGCCGCCACGCCGAAGCCGGGGCGGAGATCGACCAGATCCTGCTCCAGGACCCGGCCAACGACGCCGCCCGGGAACTGGCCGACGAGCTCAAGCGCATCGCGGCCTAGCCGACGCGTTGGTCCGGGCCTTGGCCGGGACGCCTTGTCCGGAAAATTTTCTCCTTGGTCAGGCCCTGCCTGGCTTCAGGGAGACGATGCCAAGCCGCGTCGATCCGGTCCGTGGACACCCCTCCGCGACGTCCGGCCCGGGCCGCCCAGCCCCGGCCGGACGTTTCGGCCCCGCGTGCCGCGTCCGCGAAAGCGCCTCTGGCGTTGCCTGGCAACAGGCCAAAGCCATGGATTTTTCTTAAAAAATACGAGCGTATTTTTTACGGGACGCCTCTGTCGGCGCAACGGGCCGGCGGCTGCGGGAAAGCCGGCCAAGGCCTGATCGCCTGCCGGATTTCGGCCAGGGTCCGCCCCCATTGGGGGCGTCGGCTCCGGGGCCGAGGCGGCGGACATTCCGTCGCGCCTTGCCCGCGCCCTTGCCAAGCCGGCCGCCATGTGGCACCTCGCCTGAAAAAGCGAGGTCCAGCATGGATTTTCTGCCTGTCAAACGGGCGCTTTTAAGCGTCACGGACAAGTCCGGTCTGCCCGAACTGGCCCGGTTCCTGTCCGCCGCCGGCGTCGAACTCGTCTCCACCGGCGGCACCCGCAAGCTGCTCGTCGAGGCCGGCCTGCCCGTGACTTCCGTCAGCGACGTGACGGGGTTTCCGGAAATATTAAACGGCCGCGTCAAAACCCTGCACCCCAATGTCCACGGCGGCATCCTGGCCGACAAGGACAATCCCGAGCATCTGGCCACCCTGGCCAAGCACGGCATCGCCGCCTTCGACATGGTGGTGGTCAATCTCTACGCCTTTGGCAAGGCCCTGGAAAAAGGGCTGCCCCTGCCGGAGATGGTGGAGCAGATCGACATCGGCGGCCCGACCCTGCTTCGGGCCTCGGCCAAAAATTTCGCCTCCATCCTGGTGGTCCCCGATCCGGCCTTTTATCCCGAGGTCATGGACGCCCTGGCCCAAAACGGCATGAAAGCGCCGTTGGCGCTGCGCCAGAAAACCGCCGCCGCCACCTTCCGCCAGGCCAGCACCTACGACGACGCCATCGCCACCTATCTGGCGGGCGCCTAAGTCTCTCCGTCTTTCCGTCGGCGGCCGGGAGATCCCCGGCCGCCGCAGCCCGCCGCAGCCCGCCGCAGCCCGCCGCAGCCCGCGTCTCTGAGCAATACGAGCCTATTGTTTCAGCAAAACATACTGTTTCCCTGGGTTGCCGGCGACGGCCGCCATGGCCCTTTGAGGGCGCGCCACGAGCGACGCCGCGATTCAGCCGGTCGGCCGGCCAAGCTCCCGCACGCCGTCCGGGCCGGCGATAAAGGCCGCCCGGGCCAGGCCCACGAAAAGCCCGTGTCCGGCCACGCCGGCCCGGGCGTCTAAAAGCGCCGCCAGCCCGGCCGGATCGGCCAGGGGGCCGAAGGCGCAGTCGCAGATGAGGTTGCCGCGCTGGGTGCGCATGGGATCGCCGTCGGGCCGGCGGCGAAGCGTGGGCGCGCCGCCGATGGCCGCCAGGAAATCGACGGTCGGCCCCAGCGCGAAGGGCGTGATCTCCACGGGCAGGGCATGGCGCGTCCCGAGGACCGGCGAACACTTGCCGTCGTCGGCCACCAGCACGAAGCGCGTGGCGGCCTGGGCCACGATCTTTTCATATAATAGCGCCCCGCCGCCGCCCTTGATGCAGTCGAGGTTGGGAGCGATCTCGTCGGCCCCGTCGATGGCCAGGTCGAGGC
>JAEZEM010000071.1 GCA_023417745.1 Pseudomonadota bacterium | reverse complement strand
CCATGCGGTCGATGGAGGCGGTGACCACGGCCGAGCGGGCGTGGCGTATGGCGCAGATGCCGCCGGCGGTGTCGATGTATTTGAGGATGACGCCGCCGTGGACGTTGCCGGCCGGGTTGGCGTCGGAAGGGAGCATCCGCTGGGGCATGACCACATGGCTGGCCGAGACGGGCTTGGGGTCCAGGGAACGTTTTTCAGGCGCGCTCATTTGGCGGTGTACCCCTTTTCCTTCATGCATTCGTCGATGATGGCCTGTTGCTTGGTTTCGGCGTCGTCGCCGGCCTTGACGAAGGCGGTGGAGACGAAGGCTCTGTTTTCACACTCGGAATAGTCCCGGTCCACGGCTTCCTGGGGCACGTTGTCGGCGTGGGGGACAATGGTGACGCAGCCCTGGGCGGCGGCGGCGGCCAGGGCCAGGGCGGCGACAAGGGCGAATCGGCGAAACATGGGGGGCCTCCTTGGGGCCGTGTGGGCGTCGGATGCAAAAGCCTTAGCGTTCCCGGGGGGGCGGGGTCAATGGAGAGGGTGAGAAGGAGGGCATTGCGGCGAGACGCGGCACGCCTTCAGACAGGGCAGAAGACCCCGTGAAGCGTCGGGCTTGCTCGTGGCGCTACGACATAGGCCGTTGGTCGGCTGGGCGGGCGATGTTGCTCAACTGGCCCAGAGCACGGTGTATTCCAAGGCCGCCGCCAGGCAAAACGGCCCGTAGAGACGGCGATCCAGGGTCGCGAACGGCTCCACGGGGTGTTGTTTCCCCATCGGGAGATACGGCGCGATGCCGCGCAAGGCGAAGATCGCGCCCACCAGCAGCAGGCAAGCCTGGACCAGCCCGGCCGGCAAAAAAACCGGCAGCAGCGAGGCCTTGACCAGCGGCGGCAGCCCGGCCGCGCCCAGGGCTACGGCCACGGCCAGGGTCAGCGGCCGCGACGGCATGGCCCGCATGTCTTTCACGCCGACGACCGTGCGGACAAGAGAGGCGACGTCGGTCCCGGGCCACAGGCCGCCAAACGCCCAATACACATGCAGGGCCGCGACAGCGGCCAGTTCGAGAAAAACCAACGTCGCCAGGAAATCCACCAGCATGTCGCGCCTCCGGCCGGCCTCGTGGCGGTTTTCGCGAGCCGGCCCGTTGCGGACTTGCGGCGCGCGGCTTTTTCCATACGGAACCGTATGTAAAAGGCAGCGGTTGCCCTTGTCAATACGCCTGCGTATGGTCGGTCCATGGCGCCCCGAAAAACCCTTGCCGCCAAGGACTGGATCGACGCAGCCTTCACCGCGCTGGGGCGCGGCGGCGTGCAAGCGATCCGGGCCGAGGCCCTGGCCCGCCAGCTCAAAGTCAGCAAAGGCTCCTTTTATTGGCATTTCAAGGATGTCCCGGAGCTACGGGCGCAAATGCTGCGCCGCTGGTCCGAGCAGGCCACCGCGCGGATCATCGACGCCATTGACGCCCATATGGCCTCGCCGCGAGAGCGCCTGCGCCTGTTGCTGACGCACATCGCCGACGGAGAAGTCGGCTGCTATGGCGGCAAGGATCTGGACGCCGCCATCCGCGGCTGGGCGCGGCACGACGCGGCGGCGCAGGAGGCGCTTGCGGCTGTCGATGCCCGGCGACTGGACTATGTGGCGGCGTTGTTTCGTGACTGCGGCATCGAAGCGAAAGCAAGCGAAATCCAGGCCCGTTTGCTCTACGGCGCGCTCATCGGCACGCGGCAACTCGTCGCGCCGTCGACCGCAAACCTGCGGGAGGAGCTGCTCATATTGCTGGAAGCCCTGCTGGCGCAAGGCGTTGCGCCAGGGGAATCTTGAAAAGTCTGACGGATCGCAACGGCAAACCCTATTGGGCAACAGACGTTTGGCGGCGCGGCGTAAGCGTAAACCATGCATCTGTCCCTTCCCCAAACCCCCGTTTGGCGCTAGCCATGGCGGGAAAGGCTCCTTAACCAGTCACCGCCCCCTCGGCAAAGGATTCCGCCATGTCGCTTCTGCGCCGCCTTGCCCTCGCCCTTCTGCTCGCGGCCCTTTTCGCCCCGGCCCCCGCCGCCGACGCCTGCACCAGCATCCGCATAAAAACCACGGACGGCGGCGTCTTTTACGCCCGTACCATGGAATATGCCCAGGCACTCGGCTCCAAAGTGGCCATCATCCCCAAGGGGACAACCTTTGTCGGCACCCTGGCTGACGGCACTTCCAAAGGGCTGACCTTCACCGCCAAATACGGCTTCGTCGGCATGAACGCGCTTGGCGTCAACAACCTCAGTGACGGCATGAATGAAAAGGGCCTCGTGGTCGGCGGGCTGCTCTTCCCGGGCTATGCCGGCTACGAGCCGTTTTCCCCCGACTCTGCCAGCAACACCATCGCCCAGTTCGAAGTGGTCAACTGGCTGCTCTCCCAGTGCGCCACCGTAGCCGACGTTCGCCGCGAGATCGGCAAGGTGCGCGTATGCCAGGGGCCGACCACCTTGAATGGCGTGACCGCCGGCCTCCTGCCCCTGCACTTTACCGTCCACGACGCCACCGGGGCCAGCCTGGTCATCGAATACGCCGGCGGCAAATGCAACATCTACGACAACCCGCTCGGCGTGCTGACCAACTCTCCGGATTTCACCTGGATGCTCACCTACTTAAGTAATACGGTCAACCTTTCGGCCGTGAACGTCCCGGCCCTGGATCTGGCCGGCTACGTCGTGCGCCAGACCGGCCAGGGTTCGGGCATGCTCGGCCTGCCCGGCGACTTCACCCCGCCCAGCCGCTTTGTGCGCATGGTGGCGCTGACCCAATCCGCCCTGCCCGTCGCCGGACCCGACGCCGGACTGGCTTTGGCCATGACCATCATCGGCAATGTGGACATCCCCAAGGGCGCTGTGCGCGAAAAGGAAGCCTCCGAGGAGCTGTTTGACATCACCCAGTGGACCGTCGCGGCCGACACGGTCCGCAGCCGCTTCTACTACCACACCGCCACAGACAGAAACTGGCGCTATGTCGATGTGCGGCAAGCCCTGGCCGCCGCCGGCAGCGCCATTCAGACCGTGGCCATCGACGGTCCGCCGACCTACCCCGACGCCACCAGCACCGCCAAACCTGCGCTGTAAAGATTTGGAAAAATAAGAAGATAAAGGCAAAGATGCCTCCGGCGGCCGGGGGGCTCAGCCCCCCGGCCCCCCGACATGGGCCGATTTTCACGCGATCACAGCCTCGCCTGAAAATCGGCCCGTTTCGCATTTTCGGAGCGGAGCAACATGCGAGGCGCCCCCCTTTACTTTTTTTAAGTGGGGGGTCTGGGGGCCTCAGGCCCCCAGCCGCCGGAGGCCTCCGCTTCTTCTGCCCTTTACGCCACCCCAGCCGGGCGGGTATCGGGCGGATTCGTTTCTTTTTGCAACTTTTTCCGGTCTGGTTTTGTATGTCCATCCCTGACAAGCCGCGTCTGTATTCCTTCGAGTTCGCCAGCCTGTGCGCGCTCATCTTTCTGGCTTATTGCAATATTTCAGTGTTTTACAGCCTTTATGTCTATTTCGAGGCGCTTGGGGTGCCGCAGTCCTGGCGTGGGTTGCTCATTGGCGCGTCGTCGCTGGCCACCATGGCCGCCTATCTGACCGTCAGCCCTTTTTTGACCACGCAAAACGCGGCCAAGGCGGCGGCGGTGGGCGTTGTCGTGCTGCTGGGGTGCGGCGCGGCCTATTTGTATGCCGTTTCGCCCGAGGCGCTGCTTGCCGTGCGTTTGGCCAACGGCCTGGGCGTGGCTCTGGTGTCGGCCGGGGCGATGACGCTGCTCGTGGCGACCATTCCGCCGAGTCGCAGCGGTCAGGCCTTTGGTGTTTATTCCATCGCCATGCTGTTGCCGTATTCCGTGGTGCCGCCGATCTTCGACTGGCTGTCGCCGGCGCATATGGATTATCCGCACGGCTACGCCCTGGTGGCGCTGGCCCTGGCTCCGGCGCTTATCGTGCTGGCGGTTTTGGGGCGACAGGTGAAAAAGCGCCGGGCTGCCCAGGCTGCGCGGCCGCCCTTGGCGGCCATGGCCCGCAACGCGACCAAGGGGCCGGTGGCCCAGCTGTTG
>JAEZEM010000064.1 GCA_023417745.1 Pseudomonadota bacterium | reverse complement strand
TCATGTTCAGCTCCGACGAACCCTGGAGCGACTTCTGGAGCGAATACTACAAGTTCGAGGGACTGGGCATCTCCGAGGAGCTCAAGAACAAGCTCTTCTGGGAAAACGCCGAGAAGCTCTACGGCGTTTAGCCCTTCTGTAAAACAACGGTCGCTCAAGCCAGCCCGCGTGTCCCGGCAGGCGACGCACGGACAAACCTTGGGCCGGGCCCTGCGCCAACGGACCGGACCGCGCTGCGAGCGGTCCGGTCCACAACCCCTTGGACGGACGCCACGCCATGACCATGACCCTTGCCGACTATGTCGCCCTGCAGAGTTACGGAGCCAGAATCCTTGATCATGAGACCGTTCGGCGGGGCGGGGCCGGGCCGGCCGACGCCGGGTCCTACGTCATCGACGGCCACCCCGTGATGATCCCGGCCCTGAGTCCAGCGGCGCGCAGTTCCGATTACGCGTTCGTCCAGGACGGCGACCGCCTGCGGCTGGAGCGCGACGGCCGTCCGCTGTGCCAGGCCGCCGCCGTGCCCAGGCCCCGATTTTATGACCGCCGCACCGCCGACGGCGTCCCCTATGACAAGATCGCCCGGCTCCACGGCCTGGACTGCCTGGCCTCCACCGTCATCCAGGAGTGCGTGCGCTATAGCAGCCGACGGACCCGTTGCCGCTTCTGCGCCATCGGCGCGTCCCTGGCCCAGGGCGCGACCATCCGCACCAAAACGCCCGAACAGCTCGCCGAGGTCGCTCTGGCCGCCCGGGATCTCGACGGCGTGCGTCATGTGACCCTGACTGCCGGCACCACCGCCTGTCCCGACGACGGCGCCATCTACCTCGGCCGCTGCGCCAAGGCCATCGCCGAGGCGACAGGGCTGCCGGTGGAAATCCAGTTCGAACCCCTGCGGGACCAGACCCTCTATGCCCGGCTGCGGGCCATGGGCGTCACCGACGTCGGCATCCATGTGGAGAGCTTTGACCCGACCGTGCGCCGCCGCATGACCCCGGGCAAGGCCGAAGTGGACCTGGAAACGTATTTTGAGGCCTTTGCCGCTGCTGTCGCCGTTTTCGGCCGCAACAAAGTCAGCACCTACGTAATCCTGGGCCTTGGCGAGGACTCGCAAGCCACCCTGGACGGCTGCCGCCGCGCCGCGGCCCTGGGCGTTTATCCCGTGGTGGTGCCGCTTCGCCCCTTGCTCGATTCCTGCCTGGCCGAGGCCAAGCCGGTGGACCCGGACTACCTGGGCGGCATGTACCGGGCTGTGGGCAAGATGCTGACGGACCAGGGACTATCCGCCGAGCGCAGCTCGGCCGGTTGCGTGCGCTGCCGGGCCTGCTCCCTGCTGCAATTCACGGAAACGGCTCCGGCTGCGGCCATCCCCGCGCCGCCGGCCGTGGCCGATGCCGACGCCGTCAGCCTGCGCGTGGCTGAAACCCCGGAGGACATCGAGGACTATTGGCGTCTGCGCCACGAGGTCTTCGTGTCCGAACAGGGCATCTTCCCGGTCACCGACCGTGACGCCCATGACGACCAGGCCATTCCCCTCATCGCCGAGGTGGCCGGCCGGCTGGCCGGCGTGGTGCGTTGCTATCGCCATCGGGGCGGGGTGTGGTACGGCGGCCGGCTGGCCGTGCGCCCGGAGTACCGCACCGGCGTCAACATCGGCGGGCTGCTCGTGCGTAAGGCCGTGGAGCTCATGCGCGCCCGACCGGACGTCAAGCGTTTCCTGGCCACGGTGCAGTTCCAAAACGTGCGCTTCTTCCAGCGCCTGGGCTGGCTGCGCCTGGGCAAGCCTTTTTTGCTGCAAGGCAAAAAGCATCATCTCATGGAAAAAAAACTGCATGAGGAGGCGTTGTGATCGTCACCGCAACCCCCCTTGGCCAAACCGCCTTCACCCTGGCCTCGGAGAGCCGCAGCCTGGTTTCCGACCAGTCGCCGGAATACGGCGGCGAAGGTCTTGGCCCCATGCCGAGCGAACTGCTGTTGTGGGCCGTGGCCGCCTGCTTCGGCCAGGCCGTGCGCCATGTCGCGGCCCGGCGGCGGCAGCCGGTGGAGGCTCTTGCCGTCACGGTCAGCGCCGAGAAAGATCCCGCCGCCTTCCGCTTTGGCGAAATCACCCTCGTTGTGCGCGCCGCCCTCCCTAGGCCGCGGCTGGAGGCGATCGTCGAGCAGGCCAAGCGGTACTGCTTTGTCACGAACAGCCTGTCCGTGCCGGTTCGGTTGGAAGTGCAATCCATTGCTCTCCCTGCTCACAGCCAACGCGTCGGCAGCCGCCCGTCGCCGCAGGGCGGCAACGAAATTTCGTAGTCGACACGGAAATCTCCCGATCAAACAACGAATTTTCGCTATTTCTCCTCTGTCGTAGGGCGGATGGCCAAGGCAGACGCCAAAGCCCTCCGCCCTCTTTCTTGCCAACGGCGCAACGAAGACCATGAATAATAACAAAATAAGCCTGTTAGACAAAAAAGTCTGCCCCGGCACTGTCCTTGCTTAGTAAGGCAGCACCAGTGGCGCGCCCGCCTGATTCGGGTTGCATCGCCCAAGCGGGCCAATGTTGGCGTCGGCCGTCCGATGTCGCCAGACATGATTTAGGGCTTCGTCCGCCCCGTCCCTTGGTGACGCGCCTAACCATCCGTTTTTGCAAAGGAGAATGTTCATGGCCAAACACCAGACGCCTCTGCTGGATCAGCTGGAGACGGGCCCGTGGCCCAGCTTCGTGTCTGACGTCAAGCAGGAGGCCGCCCACCGGGCCGCCAATCCCGATGGGCTCGACTACCAAATCCCGGTCGGCTGCGCCGACGACCTGCTCGGCATCCTCGAACTCTCCTTCAAGGACAAGGAGACCCACTGGAAGCACGGCGGCATCGTCGGCGTGTTCGGTTACGGCGGCGGCGTCATCGGCCGCTACTGCGACCAGCCCGAAATGTTCCCGGGCGTTGCCCACTTCCACACCGTGCGCCTTGCCC
>JAEZEM010000045.1 GCA_023417745.1 Pseudomonadota bacterium | reverse complement strand
CACCGCCCGCATCAAGGGCATGTTCGTCTACCCGCACCAGGTCGAGCAGGTCATCACCCGCTTCGAGGAGATCAAGCGCTGGCAGATCGAGGTCACCAACCCCGGCGGCATCGACGAGATGACCCTGGTCATCGAAGCCTCCAACTTCAAGCGCGAGGAAGATCTGCTCCACAAGTTCCGGGAGAAGATCAAGCTGCGCCCGGCCCTCAGCGTGGTTGCCCCCGGCACCCTGCCGCCCCAGATCCGACCCATCGAAGACAAGCGCAAGTGGGACTAGGCGCGTCCATTCGTCGCCCGGCATAACTATGCCAGTCCAACTTCCGATCGAGCCTACGGCCCCCAGGGGCGCGGGAACTTCCCGCGCCCTGGGGGCTTTTCTCCTGGCCGGCCTGCTCGGTCTGGCCGTCTGCGGCACGGGTTGCGTGAAGCGCGCCCCGGGCACGCCCCCGGTCGCTCCCGAGAGCCTGGTCGACGCGGCAGGCGCGCCCCTGGCCCCGGCCGCCTTTGCCGTGGACGTGGCCGGAGCCGAGTATCTGCTGCTTGGCGAAGAGCACCCCAACCCCTGCGACCATCAGGCCCAGGCCGCCGTCATCCGCCGGCTGGCCAAGGCCGGCGTTCTCCCGGCCATCGGTCTGGAGATGGTCCCGGCCGACTATCAGGGCGTGCTTGACGCCTTCAACGCTGGAACGCTTGCCCTGGCCGAACTGCCGGCCAAGCTCGACTGGAAAACCACCTGGGGGTTCGATTTCGAGCTTTACGCCCCGATTTTCGAGGTCGCCCGGGAGTACAAGCTCCCAGTCTACGCCTTAAACGCCCCCAAGGGCCTGGCCCGTAAGGTCGGCCGCCAGGGCTTGGACGCCCTGACCCCGACCGAACGCGCCAGCCTCCCCGGGGCCATCCTGCCCCCGGCCCCGGCCCAGGTGGAAGAGCTGCGCGAGCTTTTCGCCCAGCACGGGGCCATGCGCAAAGCCGCGCCCCAGGAAACCGCCAAGCCCGAAAGTCTGCCCAAGGCCGCCGCCGCGCCTCAGGCCACTCGGGACATCGTCCCTCAGGCCAAGGGCGCACCGGGAGACGCCGCCGCGCCCCGCGCCAAGGCCAAAGCCTCCGCCAAGCCGGTCGCCCAGGAAGCCGTGCCGGCTCGCGACCCCTTTGAAAATTTCGTCACCGTCCAGTCCCTGTGGGACACCCAGATGGCCGCCCGGGCGCTCTATGCCCGGGCCGTGTCCGGCCGGCCCGTGGCCGTGGTCGCCGGAGCCGGACATGTGGCCAATGGCTGGGGCATCGCGCGGCGGCTGGCCGTGCTTGATCCCTCGGCCAAGGTCGTCCTGGTCGTGCCCTGGCGCGGCGGCGAGGCCCCGGACGCTGAGGCCGCCCCCTACTTCTTCGCCTGCCCGGCCGCCCAAAAAAGCCGGCTCGGCATGACCCTGACCCAGGACCAGCCCGCGGCCGGCCAGCCCGCCGCCCGGCCGCTGGTCACCGCGGTCGCCCCCGGCTCCCCGGCCGCCAAGGCGGGTCTCCTGCCCGGAGACGCCGTCGTCGCCGCCGGCGGCCACCCGGCCGACAGCCTGTCCGTGCTCCACAAGGCCGCCATGGAGGCCGTCAAGGACGCCAAGGCGCTTACGCTTACCGTCTCCCGGGCCGGGGAAACCCTGTCCATCGACATCCCCATCGCCCTGCCGGCCGCCAAGTAGCGCCATGTCGCCGTCGCACCGCCGCAAAACTTCTGGACCTGCTCGGCAGGCTCCCCGGAAAACCGTCTGTCACGCCGCCCTGTCGGCGTCATGACGCCCGTGTAAGCGCAGCCATCATGCCCGAACTCCCCGAAGTCGAAACCATTGCCCAAGCCCTGGCTCCGGGCCTTGTCGGCCGCAGCATCACCGGCGTCGACGTCCCGGACGCCAAGGTGCTGGCCGGCCCCAAACGCCGGGCCGATTTCGCCGCCATGGCCGTGGGCCGGACCATTGAAGCCGTCGGTCGCCGGGCCAAGCTGCTGCTGGTCACCCTCGGCCCGCGCCCAAATGTCCCAGGCGACGGCCCGGCCGTCCTGGCCTTCCATCTCAAGATGACCGGCCGCTTCCACATCGCGCCGCCGCACACGCCCGATCCCGACCGCGCCCGGTTGCTCACCCGGCTCTCCGACGGCAACACCCTGGTGTTTGCCGACCTGCGCCGCTTCGGCACGGCCCGGGTGCTCACTCCCGAAGCGTTGAACGGCTGGGATTTCTACGCCTCGCTTGGCCCCGAACCCTGGGACATGACGCCCGAGGCCTTCGAGGAAACGCTTGGCCGCAAGTCCACCCGCATCAAGGCAGCGCTGCTCGATCAGACCGTCATCGCCGGCATCGGCAACATCTACGCCGACGAATCCCTGTTCGCCGCCCGCATCCGGCCCGACACGCCGGCCAAGGCCCTGACCCCGAGCCAACGCCATCGGCTCCTGGAGGCCGTCCAGGCCGTCATCGCGGCAGCCATCGCCGCCGGCGGCAGCACCATCCGTGACTACCGCACCCCGGACGGCGTGGAAGGCGGCTTCCAGAACCATTTTCAGGTCTACGGCAAATCCGGCGCCCCCTGCCCGGCCTGCGCCGCACCGCTGACCCACGCCAAAATCGCCGGCCGCACGTCCACCTATTGCAGGAAGTGTCAGAAGTAAGGCAGAAGACGCCCCGGGGGGGATCATCCCCCCCGGCCCCCCTGATTATGGG